>DDBY01000043.1:4049-7601 GCA_002334985.1 Micavibrio sp. UBA2020 | reverse complement strand
TGGTGCGCCCGCGCGGGCGCACCAGCAGCACGGCCGTTTTATCATTCAGCTGATAAACCTTGCCCGTTTTCGCATCGGTAAAAGAAATCGTGCGCGCATTTGCATCGCGCAGATTCACTTGCCCCGCTATCTGGTTTTCCCATGTCGGGGTGTTTGAATCTTCGAAATCCGCCATAAAGCAATTCGCGCCGGAATTAAGCGCGTTGATAACCATTTTGCGGTCAACCGGCCCCGTGATTTCCACGCGGCGGTCTTGCAAATCGGTGGGGACGGGGCGGATTTGCCATTCTTCCGCGCGTATTTTGGCGGTTTCAGGCAGGAAACCGGGGCGGTATCCCAAATCGAAAGCCAGCTGCAAAACCGCGCGGTCTTCCATGAGGCTGCGCCGGCGCGCGCCGAATTCCGCTTCAAGCGTTTTGATAAAATCAAGCGCCGCGGGCGTCAGGATGCTGTCCTGCCCTTCGGCTGCGGGGGCGTGAATGGCCAAAGACGATGTCATGCGCGGACGTAACCTTTCGCTATCTGAAATTTACGTCAGTCTAGCACCGCCGCCGCCGCGGCAAAACCGCTAAACGGCACCACGCCCGCGCTGAATATGCAAAACCTAGCGCGCCGGCTTTATGCGCGCCGCAGCATTACCGTTGGCAGGCGTCTGTTTTTGCCGCCACGCCGCCGCTTTTTCAAACACGTCCGAAACCGCCGTCGGTTTCAGCATGTCGCCAAACCCATCCTTGCGCAGAGCAGCATAAAGCGTAGCAAGCTTCAGGCTGCGGCCGTCGGTTGCGCCTTTTGTCCACATTTTGGATGTCAGGGCGGCGGCGAAATCGGCATCCAGCAGCGCCCGTTTTTGCAGCGCGGCCAGCGTATGCCCGCCGCTCATTTTTTCAAACGTGCTGCCGTCGCGCGCGGCGGCGAGCGCCAGCGCGTGCAGCGCCAGCTGCGCCAGTTCCGGCTTGTGAAAAGCCGAAATATTCGGCGTGCGCAGCGATGATTGATGGTCAACGTTGCGGCCATAGGTCGCGGCAATAGGACTGCCGTGGATTTTAAACTGCGCATGCGCCCACTTGTCGTAGGAAAGACGGATGCGGTCATGCAAAAGCTCGATACTATCCCCGTCAAACGCGCCATGCACGCGGCACTTGTCGAAAACTTCGATGGGGCTGTTTTTACGGTCGCTTTGCGCCTGTGGACGTTCATTCAGCATCAGGTTCGAAATCACATCCATCTGCACGAAACTGCGGCCAAGCTGGTCTTCGTCAAACTGCGTGACTTTGCCGTCTTTGGCTTTGGGTTGCAGTTCAGCCGACGGTTTGTTTTTCAGCACCCAGAAAAACGCCTTGACCGGCGTCAGGCCGTCAAGCCCGTGGTCGAACAACATCTGCATGTGCTCCAGCTGGCGGGCTTTGTTTTTATGCGCATTGCCGCTTATCATCCCGCCGTGCAAATCGCCGCCCCAGGTGGCGTATGAATTGCGCCCTTCATCAAGGTTCGGGTTCGAAATCGCGATTTTGTTTTCGACGTTCGAAAACAGCATAATCAACACCTGCCGCAAACGTGCCTGAATGTTTTCATAGGCCAGCTGGTGTTCGTCCTTGGCGACCGTCACGACGTCATAGGCCACTTCTTCGAAGCGGTCCTTGAGTGCGGTGATTTGCGCATCAATCTGTTCGCGCGTTGCGTCATCCTTGCGGGTTTGCAGGATTTTGGCGATTTCACGGCGGATTTCCGCTTCGCGGTCGTCGTCGATTTTGCCCGGGTTTACGCCCGCGAAAATTTCGGCATAAACCTCGACCAATCTTTGCACGTTGCGATATTCGAATTTGCCGCCGATGCCTTTATAGGCCGTGCCGTCCGGCGCCGTGCCGCCCTCGACCAGCGTGCGCGCAGCGCGCAGCGTCTCGTCGGAGCTATTATCGGTGCCCATGTAAACGCAGGTCAGCATGTGTTTCATGCATTCATCCAGCGCCGCGTCTTTGCCGCCCGCCGCGAAAGCCGCCTGCACGTCTTTTTTATAAGACAGGTGCGGCATGGCCGCGAGGAAACCCTCGACGCCCAGTTCCTTGAAACCCAGCTCCACCATCACGCGCACCTTGGCGGCGTTATAGGCGCTATCCGCCCCGCCCGACAGCGCCTGCGTGATGCCCTGCAATTTGTTTTTGCGCATGTAATCGAACAGCCACAGAAGCTCGTTGCGCATTTCCTCTTCAAAACCGCGGCGGGGGGACTTTTCCCACGGTGCGGGGCCGTCCTGCACGGGCTCGCTCGCCGCGCCTTTGAATGTATGCGGCACAACGGCGTGGGGCGCATGGCCCTTGTCCGCTGCGGGCGCGACGCTGACAATCTGGCTTGTATAAGCCATATCGGCAAAGCTGCTGCGCAGACCTTCGGAAATAATCTCCCCGTTTTGCGCCATCAGGCGGCTGCCGAACTGCGCAAAAGTAGAGCCGGATGTGCCAAGCCCGTCCGTATGCACAATCACGCCGCAATGGCCGGAGGCCAGTTTGCAAAGCTCTTTATGCTTGTCGATTTTATCTTCGACCGGCGGGCTGGCATTGGGGTTGAGCGCCACAGTAATATCAAAACGCTTCGCCTTGTCTGCGAGCGGGTTGTCGCGGCCGTAATCGCTGTTGTCGGGGCTGCTGTCAAAGCGGGAGCCGACCCAGTATTCTTCGCATATCACATGCGTCAGGTTCGCACGCTTGTCACCGCTGCCGATTTGCACCACGGGGCTGCCGAAGGGAATGGGTTTTTCCGGCATCACGGTGCCGTCCGCCAGCGTCAGCGCGGGCAGGTCAATCATAATCGTGCCGTCACGCCCCTGCCCGTGATGGTTGCTGTATCCATCGGCAAGGCTGTCGCTCCATTCTTCGAAATGGCGCTTTTCATAGCCGCGTTCGTAGTTGAAAAGGTAGCGTTTCGCCGACATCGCCACAACTTCGCCGCCCGTCACAATCGTCTGGACGTTGAAATTGTTGTTGATACGGTTGTAAATCGGATTTTTGCGGCGCTCGGGCTGGTCGGGCAGGTTTTTGTCAGCGAAATACCACGGGTGGCCGACGGAAATGACCAGATGCGGGTCAAGGCTGGCCGCGTAATCCGCAATCACCTGCAGCATTTCACGGGTTTTTTGGTTGTCTGAATAATAAAAATCGTCGCCGCGCTCATACCCGCTAAGCCCCAGTTCTTCCAGCGCCAGAATATCGGCACCGTCGGCAACCGCACGGTCGATGGCTTTGCAGATATTCGCCACGTTGCGCGGCCAGTCGCCCCCTGTCTGGTTACAGCTTGCCGAAGCAATTTTAATCTGAAGGGACGCGGGGCGGTTTTTATCTGTCATGGTGCGAATTTCCGTGCTTTCGGTTTCACGTTGTTGTTTTGCGCGGGCAGCAGGTCAGCCGATTGCGCGATGCGGATATTTGCCGCGCGCATTTCTTCCTTCGCCGCATCAACCGCCGCGGCAGAAAGCCCGCGGCTGGCATCTTCGACGAAAACGACCTTCACACCCGCCAGCATCGCCGCCGCATCCAGCGCCGAAAATTTGACGCAGAATTC
>DDBY01000043.1:3501-3752 GCA_002334985.1 Micavibrio sp. UBA2020 | reverse complement strand
GCAAGGCCGGTGACGGCCGACTGGTCATTGTCGCGGAAAGCGGAATAACTGTCCACCGCCGGATTTTGGCCTTTTTGCTGGATAAAATCCACTTTGTCCATTTTCAAATCTGGGTGGAATTCGGCGTCTTGTGTGCCCTGCACGCAATGCTCCGGCCACATCATCTGCGGCTTGCCCGAAAGCTCGCCCATTTCAAACACGCCTTTACCCGGGTGCTGGCTGGCAAAACTGCCGTGGTTGGCGGGGTGCCA
>DDBY01000043.1:0-3183 GCA_002334985.1 Micavibrio sp. UBA2020 | reverse complement strand
CCGTTTTGCACATCCACAATCAACAAAACCTTGGTCATGATACTCTTCCTTTAATCTTTTACTTGCCGCCGATGCGGGGCTGTTTTTGTTTGACTTTTGCCGTCGGCGCTGCGGTGGCGTCGCCTTCGAAACGCTCGGTATAGCTATCAACGCCCGTTTTATTCGCTGCGCGGCCATGGCCGAGGTGTTTTTGCTCGCAATCCATGCGCTGCGCGAATAATTTCGCGTCCAGATACACCGGAATACGCTTCGGCTGCGCAGGAAGTTCGGCGGAAAGGGCTTTCATATCGACGCTCAAGACGTCTTCGCCCGCCGCCTGCGCCTTGTTGAACAGGGCCAGCAGACGTTCTTTCAGCACATCTTCCGGCTTGCGGCTGACGCGGCGCACGTCTTCGGGCAGGGTATCGAGCTGCGCGCGCACAAAATGGGCCATGGCGGCAAGGTCGGTCGTGAGAATGCCACTGCCGGCGAATGTTTCCTTTTGCGCGGGAGCTTTATACACATATTTGCCGTCCGCATCGAAAACAGGCACCAGCAAATCTTTTTGCGCCAGATTGGCCGGTGCGTTTTTTACATCGCCGAAATCACGCAGGTTCACCTGTTTTCCGTCTTCGGCAAGGCCGTGACGTTCGTCGTAAATCACCACCTGCGCCAGTTTGCCGTTGTCGTCGTAAAAGCGGCGGGAATTGATGCGCCCGGGGTTCGACGATTTGACGGGCGCATGCGCGGCGACTTTCATCACGGGGGTCATATCTGCCCCCTCCGGCACGTCTTTACCGTCCAGCACGTCCATGTAAACCGCGGCAGCTTTGTACACAAGCCCCAGCGGCGGAACGTGGGAGCCCGCGGTGCCAATGCCCCATGCACTGAAAAACGCGCCGTCTTCGCGCATTTTTTGCGCCGTATATTCGTCGATGCCATCGGCGGCGGCGCAGAACACGCTGCACTTGTCTGCATGTTTCAGCAAATCAGCGTCGGACATTTTTTTGACCGCGGCAGCATCGAGCCCGTCAATAAACCCCTCTTCGGCAAAACGGCGGAGCGCGAGTTTGGAGTACTTCACGATATCGCCGCTGTCAAAGCGCACACCGTAATGGGCGCCGAGGCCTTCGGCGCGCAGCTCTTTAATCACCGTGATGGCGTTTTCAAGTCCTTGCACAGGGTCGTAAGTATCGACCAGTAAAATACCGCTTTCGGGATGCGAAAAGGCAAAGCTGCGGAAGGCATCGCCCTTGAGCGCGTCTTTCAGCTCTGCCGTCTTGCCCTGTTTTTTCAAGTCCAGCAGCTCGGCGTAGGTCAGCTCGCCGATTTCGGCGCCATGGGTCATGACCCATGCATGGTCCATGGTACCCGCAAAGGCCTGCGCGAATGATTTGGCCGCCGTGCCCGTCGATGTCGTCGTATAGCCGCCAATGCCCAGACTGCGCGAAGCTTCTATCGCGGCGCCAAGGCCGGGACCGCGGCGCAAACCCTGCACGCTGGCACTGCCGGTGGGGGAGCCGTTATCCATTTCGCGCGTCAGCACATCCGTCTGGCGCGCGCCTTGCGTCGCGTAGGCGCTGTGGCCGTTCAGCAGGCAAAGCGCGACGGATTCCAGCATTTTTACCTGCGCAATCGGCCCTTCGACACGCAGCACGGGCTCTTGCGGAAAGAAAACGCTGCCTTCGGGTGCGGCATCGATTTTCAGCTTGAATTCCATTTTTTGCAGATAGTCGATGAAAGCATCGGGAAACTGGCGTTCCCCCTTCGGCGTTTCGAGCGTGCGCAGGTAGTCGGTGTCCTGTTTGGTCAGACCATGTTCCTGCCAGCGCTTCACGATATCAATCACGCCCTCAAGCCCCGCCGCGACGGTATAGCCGCTGCCGCCCGCTTCCTTGCGGCCGAACATGTAAAAGACAGACGGGTTATCGGCGCGGCCTTCGAGCCAATAGGCATAGGCCGTCGTGAAATGGTACTTGTCGGTCATCAGCGGGCTGGTTTGTTCGATGCCGTAGTTTTGTTCAATAAAGCCCATCGCCGTTTTCCTTTTTTGTCCCGTCCGCCCCGTTTGGGGGCTTGCTTTTGAATCGGTATATATCTACAATTTGAGTATATATATCTATTATATGAGCATAACGGTGTCAAGTCCATGAAAAAAGAAAACGAAAATAACGCTAAGTCTTTGATTTTAATTATGCCGTCAGCGCCCCCTTCGTCACTGGACGCGGCAAAGGCCGCGGGAATCGAATCCATCCCCGCCAGCATCGGGCTTTTTGCCAGCGGCGAGCCGTTTGTGGAGCTGTTCCCCAAATCCGGCGATGATTTCGACAAACACGCCGCCGCGCTGAAAGGCCGCGACGTCATTGTGGTGCAATCAGGCGGCGTACCGGTCGGGGAGACGACAGCCCATCTTTTGATGGCCGTGCATACGTTGAAGGCGCACGGCGCGGCGCATGTCACTGCCGTCATGCCCTTCGCCCCCTATATGCGGCAGGACAGGGCGTTTGATAAACGCTTTGTCTCCCTCGGCGCTGCGTTTTTCGCAAACCAGCTGAAAGCCGCGGGCGCAGATGCCGCTGTCACGCTGACGCCGCATTCACAGGCGGGCATTCAGGCCTATAAAGACGTTTTCGGCGCGGGGTTCACCGCAGTGACCGCGACGGAGATTTTCGCCGCCTATATCAAAAAACATTTCGGCAGCAACCCTGCCACCCTGGCGATTGGCGCACCCGATGGCGCCGATAAAGCCGCAGATGAAGGCCAAATACGCGCCCGCGCATTGGCAGACAGCGTTTTCGGCGACCACGGCGGCAACAAAATTTTTCTTATCGCCAAAACCCATACGGGCGTGAATGACACTAAAATCACGGCCTTCACCGGCGATGTCGCGGGCAAGCACTGTGTGATTATCGACGATATGATTGATGGCGGCTCTACCATGATAAACGCGGCAAAACTGCTGAAAGCCCGCGGCGCAGCCAGTGTGACAGCCTGCGCATCGCACGGTATTTTGTCGGGCAGCGCGCTTGAAAAAATACTCGCCGCCGATACGGACGGCAAAATCCCCGCGATTGACAAACTGGTACTGACCGACAGCCTGCCCGATACGGCACAAA
Source organism: Micavibrio sp. UBA2020 (assembly GCA_002334985.1). Lineage (GTDB taxonomy): Bacteria > Pseudomonadota > Alphaproteobacteria > Micavibrionales > UBA2020 > UBA2020. The sequence continues at coordinate 88 of DDBY01000043.1, read as the reverse complement.
AGATTGCCGCCCTCGCGCAGAAATCGCCGGCACTTGCTGCGCGCGTCGATATTCTGCCTGCGTCCGGAATACTTTTGCAGGCAGCATG
>DDBY01000181.1 GCA_002334985.1 Micavibrio sp. UBA2020 | reverse complement strand
GATGATGACGGCCTATAGCGCGGATGGCAATGTGATTGACGAAACCACTTTTGTGTTTCCGGGCGGCGCGCAAAAAACCGATGTGCAGTGGGAAATGCTGGATGAAATCAAAAGCCGCATCGCGCGCGTGGGGCTGCGCCAGCTGCCCATGGCTTCCGCCGTTTTTCTGACGGATTCGCAGTGGCAGCAGCATACCGCAGGTGTTCTGGGCGATGCGCGCGCGCGCGAAAGCGCGAGCGTGCTGAGCGAAGTTTACTACCTGCGCCGCGCGCTGGCGGCGACGGGCAAGCCGGTTATCGGCAGTGTCGAAGAGCTGACCGGGCAGCCGATGTCTGCCGTTATCTGGCCGGACAGTACCGCATTGACAGCGGTTGAGCGTGTACAGCTTCTGGAATGGGTGCGCGCGGGCGGCTTCCTTATCCGTTTTGCAGGGCCGAACCTTGCGGGCAGTCCCGAAGACCCGCTGCTGCCTGTCGGCCTGCGCTATGGCCAGCGGGCGATGCAGGGCGCGCTGACGTGGGAAAAACCCGTCGGGCTGGGGGCGGTACCGGAACATAGCCCGCTGCTCGGCCTTGATGTGCCTAAAGATGTTACGGTTACGCGGCAGGTGCTGGCGACGCCGTCGCCGGAAGTGTTCGAGCGCACATGGCTGACGCTTTCCGACGGCACACCGCTGCTTACCGGCGGGCGCGTGGGCAGCGGCACGGTTGTGCTGGTGCATACGTCGGCAGGGCCTGACTGGTCTGATTTCTGCTACTCCGGCCTTTATGTGGAGGCGCTGCAGCGCCTTGTGTCCCTGTCTGCCGGTGCGGCGGATTTCAGGGCGGAAAGTATTTTGTCGCCCATGATGCTGATGGATGCCTTCGGCCGTCTTGAAACGCCCGACCCGCGCAGCATGGCGCGTCCGCTGGACCCGCGCCAGAAATTCGTGCCGTCGCCCGAAACGCCGCCCGGCATTTATGGCGTTGAAAAACAGTTCAAGGTTTTCAACCTCGGCAATGCGCTGCCGGAAATGAAACCGCTCGGCAGCCTGCCTGCAGGCGCGGATGAAGATACCTATCAATTGGCAGGGGAGCGGAGTTTGAAGCCGGATTTGCTGCGCCTTGCGCTTTTGCTTTTGCTGGTCGATACGCTGGTGACGCTGTTCCTGCGCGGGGTTATCAATCTGCCGCCGCGTTTTGCGGGGACGGCGGCGGTCATGCTGTGCCTTTTGGTGCTGTCATCCCCCGCACAGGCGCAGGATGTGCCGGAGACGGATTTGATGCAGGGGATTTACCTCGCCTATGTCGAAACGGGCGAGCAGGAAGCCGACCGTATCAGCCATAGCGGCCTTGAGGGGCTGCGCGATGCCATCAACATCCGCACCAATATAAAAGTTGCGGGCGTGCGCGGGGTGGACCCGTCGCGCGACGAGCTTTATTTCTATCCCTTCCTTTACTGGCCGATGACGGAAAGTCAGGCCGCGCTGCCCGCCAGTGCGGCGCGCAACTTGCAAAACTATATCGCGCAGGGCGGCACGATTGTATTCGATACGCGCGACCAGCAATTTGCCGCCGACGATGGCCGCGGGCCGCAGGGCGCGACGCTGGGCCAGCGCCGCCTGCGCAAGCTGACCGAAAACATCCAGATTGCGGAGCTGATGCCCGTCGAAAAGGGGCACATCATCGGTAAAAGTTTTTACCTGCTGAATAACTTCCCCGGTCTTTATGCCGGCGGTACGCTTTGGGTGGAAAAAGAGCCCAGCCCCGACCATGACGGTGTGACGTCGGTATTCGTCGGCGGCAACGACTGGGCTTCGGCTTGGTCAGATGCGCCGCAAGACCGCGCGCGTTTTGACCGCACGGCCACCACGGGCGCGCGCCAGCGTGAAATCGCCCTTCGTTTCGGCATCAACCTTGCGATGGTCGCACTGGCGGGCAGCTACAAGGCGGATCAGGTGCATGTGCCCTATATTCTTGAAAGGATAAGCCGATGAAAACATCCTTTCAGTGGTTTCCCTTTCTGCCGGACGGCTATTATGTGGCGATTGCGGCGGTGGCGATTATTGTTATGGCCTTGTCGCTGTGGCGGCGCATGCCGGATGCGGGCTGGCGGGGCATTTTTGCGCTGGCGCTTATTTTTCTGCTGCTGAATCCCGTTTTGTCCAAAGAAGAGCGCACGGGGCTGCCGGACAAGCTGGTTATCGTGGTCGATGAAAGCCTGAGCCAGAAAATCGGCGGTCGCGACAAAATTGCCGAAGAGGCCTTGCAGCGTATCGTCGCCAAGGCCGATAACATGCAGGGGCTGGAGCCTGTGGTCATCCGTGCGGGCAACGATGCGCGCGGGCAGCGTGGCGACGGCACTTTCCTGTTTACGGGGCTGCGCGACAGTTTGATGAGCATACCGCTGTCGCAGGTTGCGGGCACGGTTTTGATTACCGACGGGCAGGTGCATGATGTGCCTGACAATCTGGGGCCGCTTGAAAAGCTGGCGCCCGTGCATGCGGTTCTGACGGGCAAGCGCGGCGAATTCGACCGCAAGGTCACGATTGTCATGGCGCCGAAATACGGCGTTCTTGACGAAACCATCCGCATCACCCTGCGCGTGGAGGAATTCGGCCGCGAACAGGCGCGCGAAGCCCTGCCGCTGAATATCATGCAAGACGGCAAGGTGGTGGAACAGGCGAGCGTCTATCCGGGCGAGCTGCGCGATTTCAATTTCAAAATTAAACACCCCGGCCAGAATATTTTCGAATTTACCGTCCCCGCCGAAGAGGGGGAACTGACGCCGCACAACAACCGCGCACCTGTTATCGTGAACGGTATCCGCGACCGCCTGCGCGTTTTGCTGGTTTCCGACTCCCCGCACATGGGGGAGCGTGCATGGCGCAACCTTTTGAAATCCGACCCGTCTATCGACCTTGTGCATTTCACGATTTTGCGCTCCATGATGTCGCGCGATACAACCCCGACAAGCGAGATGTCGCTGATTGCCTTTCCAGTGGACGAACTTTTTTCCACGCGCATCCGCGATTTCGATTTGATTATCTTTGACCGCTACCAGCAATACAGCTTCATCGCGCCGCATTACTTTAACAATATCGCGTCTTTCATCCGCGATGGCGGCGCGTTCCTGCTGGCGCTGGGCACGCAGGATACCGATTCCGTTTTGTTCAGCACCGAACTGGGCAAGGAAATGCCGGTTAATCTGCAGACGCTCAGCAAAAACGACATTCTCAAGAAAACTTTCCGTCCTGCCCTGACGACGGAGGGGATGTCGCACCCCATCACCGCCGACCTTGACCGCAACAAGGATGCAGCCAATTGGGGGCAGTGGCACACGTCGGTCGATATTAAACAGATTAAAGGGCAACGCCTGATGAAGGGGCTCGACGGGCGCCCGCTGCTGGTTATCGACAAGGCAGGCGAGGGGCGCGTGGCGGTGCTGGGCAGCGACAACATCTGGCTTTGGTCAAAAGCGCAGCCGCATACCCGCGGGCCTTATACAGAGCTTCTGCGCAATCTGTCGCATTGGCTGATGAAAGAGCCGGAGCTGGAGGAAGATTACATCAAGGCCGAAGCCGAAGGTTATGTGATTACCGTCAGCCAGCGCAACATCGCGGGCGGCACGCCAAAGCCCGTGCGCATGACGGCGCCCGACGGCAGTGAAAAAATTATCAAGACCGAAAACCGTATCGACGGCGGCTGGATGGTGGCGCGCGAAACGGTGGAGCAAAGCGGCATTTATAAATTCAGCAACGGCACGCGCGAATCCTATGTCGTCGTCGGCGCGTCGCAGGGCGTGGAATTTGAAGCGGTACATACGACCGAAGAAGTTTTACAGCCGATTGCCGAAAAATCCGGCGGGCAGGTTGTCTGGTTCACCGATAACAACGACGTTGACCTGCATTTTGCCGCGCGCGGCGATGCGGCGAAGGCGGGCGGGCTGGCCTTGCGCCGCAATAACGCCTATACGGTAGATAGCGTGACCACGGCGGCGTTGCTGCCGAACGGCTGGATGCTGCTGATTCTGTTGGCCGGACTGGTCGCCGTCTGGTGGCGTGAAGGCGGAAAAAGGGCTTAAATATCAAAAACTTCCCAAGTGTACCCCAAAAGGGAATTGACTTGGGGGGCAAAGGGTCTCTAAGATACCCAAACAGTGATTTTTACATTTCGGGACGGTGGAAATATCATGAGCATGAAAGCGAAACTCGGTCAAACACAGCAAAAGCCATTCACGCCTGCTGCACCGGCCAAATCGCCCTCTGCCCCGCGTCAGGAAGGCCCCGCAGCGCCGACCAAGTAATCGCGCCGCCTTCGCTTCAGACATATCGCCACGTTTTTATACCGCCCTGTTTTTCACAAACAGGGCGTAGGCGTCACTGAGCGTCGGGCAATAGCTGACCAGCCCGCCATTGAACCCCACCATTTGCAGAACAGAAGACGGCTGCCCTTTCGCGGCGGCGAAGGCCATGTGCCCTTTGTTCCGGTGCGCTTGCTTCAGAAGGCTGACGAAAAGCCCGACCCCGTGACTGTCAAGAAACCCTACCTCGCGCATGTCGATAATCAGGTTGGCCGAATGTTCGGGCAATTGCCGCTGCAACACGGGGCGGATTTGCTGCACAGTGGAGGCGTCGATGAAGCCGTAAAAACGGATAAGCGTGTAATCCTGCGCGGGCTGGATTTCAAAAATGTTATTGATGTTCATCGGAACCTCCGTATGCGGCGATGATAAGGGTGGCGTCGTCGGGCGGGCGTGTTTGCGTTTGTGCGCAAAATTCAAAACGTTGCCAGATTTCATGCGAACAGTCTTCGGCGCCCATCGGCGCGCAGGCGTCCAGCATTTGCATCAGTGCGGCGGGCGGATGTGCTTCGCCCTCGGCGCTGAAGGCGTCAAAAAAACCGTCGGTCGCAAAAATGATTTTGTCGCCAGCGGCCAGTTGCAGGTGTAGCGGCTGATAATCCGCACCGGCCAGGCCGGGCAGCGCGCCCGCTACGGGCAAGACGGACGGCAGCGCGCGGCGGGGCAGCAGCAACAACGGCGGATGCCCCGCGCTGGCGATAGTGATGGTGCCATCCTGCGCGAGGCGGAAGCTTTGACAGGTTAGCAATGACGCATCAAGAAAATCATCCGCCGCGACCGCGGCCGAAAGCATGGTCAGCAGCGTATGCGGCGCGGCAGGGGCGAGGCCGCGCTCTGGCGCAAGCGCGCCCCTGAACAGGCTGCGCAGATACCCCGCATAGGCATAGGCGAAAAATTTTGCTTCCGTTCCATGCCCCATCACATCGGCCAGAATAACGCTCAAGCTGTCTTCGCTCTCGCTATGCAGTGTGAAATCCCCGCCGCCCGCATCCGCCATGCGGTTTTTAAGGGCGATGCGCCAGCGGCCTGCTTGCGGCGGTAAATGGGGATGCAGATATTTTTGCACATCGCGGTGAAAACGGCTTTCGAGCGCGCGGTGCACCTGTTCGCGCCGCCGCAGCACACGCTCTGCGGTGCGCTGCAAGGCCTGCGATGTTGCAGGTTTGACGATATAGTCATCTATGCCAAGGCGCAGCAGATTGGCGTCGTTCATGCCCTCGGCCGCCGCGCTCAGAAAAATAAAGGGGACGGTATCGCCATCGGGCAGTGCCGATATACGCCTGCGCAGCGCCGCCCCGTCCGTCCCGGGCATGTGCAGGTCGGAAATAATCAAGTCCGGCCTGCGCGCGTCAAACATCGCCATCGCGGCCATAGCATCGCCGAGCGGCACGACGTCGTAAAAGCCGGACAGCATGCGGTGATGCATCTTGAGGTCGGCGGGGTTGTCATCCACCAGAAAAACAAGCGGCTTCGGGGCGCTTTGCGGCGCGGCGGCGGGGGCGCCGTCTTCCAGCGTAAAATGGTTGCGCCCGTCAGCGCTGGCGGCGGCGGAGGTGTAGCATACACGCGCATGCTGCGCGACAATGCAGCCAAGGCCATAACCGCTTTCGGCCAGCGTGCCTGCGGCATGCAGGCGCGCAGGCGCGCCCTTGCAAATTGCATCGAATGACGCAAAAGGCGTGCTGTCATCTGCAACATCCAGCCGCAGATGCGCGCCTGCTGCCGTGCAGCTGATAGCGACGGCCTGCGCCTTTTGCCGCGGGTGTTTGACGAGGTTGGATATAATCTCGCACAGCGACAGGCAATAGCGGTCGGACGTTGCCGCAGGGATGCCCGCAAGGTCCAGAAAACGCCTCATTTCCGCGCGCAGCGGCGGCAAATCGGCATAGGCGGGGCTGCCGATGGTTTTTTGCCAGCGCGCGGGCGGCTGGACGTGCGTTTTTAGGGCGCGGTCAGGTGTCGCAATGGGTGCAGACATGGCGATAGTTCCCCCGTGCAGATGATGCAGACGGGGAAAAAGACGCAAACGCCGTGCCAGATTTATTTTTTAACCATGTCGGTGATGGTGACACCGGTTTCGCCAAAGCGCAGGCGATACATATAGTATGACTCGCCCACGCGCTGTATGTAGTTGCGCGTTTCGTATATGGGCAGCAGTTCGACCCAGTCGATGACGTCTATCTCGCCTTTGCGCGGGTCGCCAAAGGCATCTATCCATTGGTCAACGCGGCCGGGGCCTGCGTTATAGGCCGCCATGGCCATAGGGTAAAATCCGTCAAACCGCCGCACCATATCCTGCAGATAGGTGGAGCCGAGCGTGACGTTATACCGCGGGTCGCGCGTTAGACGCTCCAGCGAATAGCCAAGGCCGAGTTTTGTGGCAACGCTTTTGGCAGTTGCCGGCATCAGCTGCATCAGCCCGCGCGCGCCTACGGGGCTTTGCGCATTGGTGTTGAACATGCTTTCGCGGTAAACGATGGCATGCACGAATGATTTTTCAGGCGCGGCCAGCGGCAGGTTCGGCAAAGCCGGATACCCCTGCACAGGCAGGAAACGTCCCAGTTTTTGCTGGATATCCTTGTTCGCCTGCACGGTGTAGTAGAGCCGTCCGGTTTCCTGCGCCAGTTTGGCGGCAAGAAAATAATCCGCATCGCTGGCGGCATCCGCCAGCAGGCGGGCGAGGAAGGTGTCGATGTAATCGTGCAGCTCCGCCCTGTAAAGTAGCCGCGCGACGCGCACGCGCTCGTCTTGCTCGAAAGCCTGTTTTTTTTCAGGTGTGATGACGGGGTCTTGCAGCACGGCAGGTTTGGCCGCGCCATAAAGCGCCGCATGGCTCAGCTGCCCGTAATAGGTTGAGATATATTGTGCTGATTTTTTGTGCCATTCGGTGGCCAGCGCCTTGTCCCCGCTGGCTGCCGCGGCGCGCGCCGACCAATAAGCCGCGCGGGATTTGCTGATGGCGGCCTGCACCTTGTCGTAAAGCCCTGCGAAATGGCCGTAAGCTTTGGCGGGTTCGTTCAGAAAACGCAGCGACAGCCAGCCGACGAGCCATTCCGCCTGTGCATAACCGCTGCCGGATGTAAGCGCGTGGCGCGAAAAAATATCGCGTGCGGATTTGTAATTGCGGTTTTCGACCGCGCGGCGGCCTATGATGTTAATCTCGCCCCACCAAAGTTCGCCCTGTGCCGAATTTTTCGGGCGGTAGGCCAGCATTTCCATCGCGCCGCTGTCCATGCCGCGTTTGCGGCGCCAGCGCATGCGCTCGAACGCGACGCCTTCGCTGTCTTGCAGCGCAGGGGCGAGGGCGGCGACCAGCGTGCTGGCGTTTTTATCGCCCCGTGCGAGGGCAAGGCGCGCCGCGCCGCTGGCGCGTGCGGCGGGGCCGGCGAAGGGCATCATGATATCGGCCTCCGCATAGCGGCCTTCCCAGATGAGGGTATCCAGACGCTCCGCATGGTCGTGGGCGGTGAAATAACGGCCGTACATGCCAATCATGGATTGGGTTTCTTTGCGGCTGATTTTAGCGCCCCTCCAGAACGTCGTCAGCGCTGGGCGGATTTTCGCCTGTTGCCCGCGCGCGGCAAGGGCGGCGATATAGGCTTTGATGCCGTCATAAGTGCGCGGCGGGTTGGCAGCGAACCATAAAATGGTGTCGTCGGCGCTGACCGTGCCCTGCATATTCGATTCAATTTTTTCGCGCAGCATGTGCTGGCGCGGCCATGATGCGTTGTTGTGCATGAAGGCCATGAGGTCAGGCGCATGCATGGGCAGTTTGCTTTCCGTCGCGTAAAGCCAGACCAGCAATTTGCGCACCAGCGGGTCCTGCCGCTGCGTTAAAAGGTTGATGGTTTTTTGCAAATCGGCGTCTGTCATCTCCTCCGGCGATGCCTGTGCCTGCGCAGGGAGAGGTGCAGAGAGTGGCAGAAACGTCAAAAACGCCAAAAAAACGCCAAAAACAGGCCTGAAAACCGGCGTAAACGCGCCGCACGGCTTGCCTGCGCGCTTTGCTGCGGCTAGATTGGGGGGCATCCGCCAGGGAGAAAAAGAATGGCCACGAAAAAAAGCAGTACCAAAACCAAACATGCCTTTACCGGCTCCTACGTCGCGCTCGTCACCCCGTTTAAAAACGGCAAGGTGGATGTGGATGCGTTTCAGAAGCTTGTCGAGTGGCACATTGCCAGCGGCACGCATGGTTTGGTTCCTTGTGGTACAACGGGTGAAACCCCGACTTTGTCCGACAGCGAACACAAATCCCTGATTGTTGCCTGTATCGAGGCTGCGGCAGGCCGTGTGCCGGTGATTGCCGGTGCGGGCTCCAACGCGACGGAAAAATCGGTTGATTTGGGTCGTTTCGCCGAAAAAGCAGGCGCTGACGGCATTCTAGTCGTTACGCCCTATTATAACAAGCCCACGCAAGAGGGCATGTACCAGCATTACAAGGCCGTGAACGACAAACAGGGCCTGCCCGTGATTTTGTATAACGTGCCCGGCCGCACCGGTGTTGAGATTTCGGTCGATACGGTTGTGCGCCTTGCGGCGCTGAAGCGTATTGCCGGCATCAAAGACGCGTCGGTTGACCTCACGCGACCGCTGCAAATCCGCCAGGCGCTGGGGGATGGTTTTATCCAGTTGTCGGGTGAAGACGGCACGGTTGCCGCCTATCTGGCGCAGGGCGGTCATGGCTGCATTTCTGTCACCGCCAACGTCGCGCCCAAGCTTTGCGCCGACCTGCATAACGCGTGGCAGAAAAAAGACTGGAAAGCGTTTGAAAAAATCCGCGACCAGTTGCTGCCGCTTCACAAAACACTGTTTGCCGAAACCAACCCGTCGCCCGCCAAATACTGCCTGACGCGTATGGGTAAAATTGCGCCCGATTTGCGCCTGCCCATGATACCTGTCGGCAAGGCGACCGAAAAACTGCTGGATGCGGCCATGAGCGCGGCGGGCATCAAGCTGAAAAAATAACGGTATGCGGTGATGGCCGGAAAAAACAAAAATAACGGCAAGTCCGACCCGAATAATAAAACCGTGGCGCAAAACCGCCGGGCGCGTTTCGATTATTTTATCGAAGACGTGGTCGAGGCGGGCATTATGCTGACGGGGACTGAAGTAAAATCCCTGCGCTCCGGTCAGGCCAGCGTGAGCGAAAGCTATGCCGGCGTGGAGGGGAGCGAGATTTTTCTCATCAATGCCTATATCCCCGAATACAACAAGGCGCATGTTAAAATGCAGCACGAAGTGCGCCGTCCGCGCAAATTGCTGCTGCATAAGAACCAGATGAGCAGGCTTATCGGTGCGGTCAACCGCAAGGGGACGACGCTGATACCGCTGTCGATTTATTTCAACAGCCGCGGCATCGCCAAGGTGGAGCTGGGTATTGCCACAGGCAAAAAACAGCACGACAAGCGCGAGACGGAAAAGAAACGCGACTGGCAGCGCGAAAAAGCGCGCGTAATGCGGGAGCGCGGCTGAAAAATTTGCAGCGTGTTTTGTTCAGGCAAGGCGGCGTGAAGCCGCCTTTTTCATGTCAATTTAGCAGCGCGAAAGCGCGCGGGTTAATAGCGCGGAAATGCGCAGATTAATAACGCAGAAAACGCGCGGGCGGCGGTATAGGCGGAAGGGGGATTTCGCCGGGTATAGGGGCTGATGCGCTTTGCGCGTTCGCAATGTCCGCGCGGGTTTCCGCTTTTGCGGCTTCGGCAGCAGCGCGTTTTTGCTCTATCGTTTGCGCCATGCCGATGACGCTCTGCGCAAATGAAAATTCCATGCGCAGCCCCATCGCGGGCGTCATCCAGAAATTGTCGAGCGGGTTTGTATCGCGGGGCGGCAGGTTCATGGATTTATATGATGATGCGCAAACCGCTTGCGCGCAGAATACGCGCCTGCGCTTCATCCTTGCTGACGGGGGGATTGTCCTCGCGGTGCTTCGCTTCTTTGATGAAAGCTGTCATGCCTTCGGCGGTGGCTTTGCGGTCGGCGCGGGCAGGTGTCCACAGCGGGTCGGATTCAAAAGGCGCAGCGTCTTTTTGTACGGCGCGGTTTTGCACGTCTTCGTCATGGCCGGAGATGCTGATGCGCACGCCATGCGCGCCTTGTTCAATCAGCACAACATGGGACGATGTGTAATAGGTGGCGGTATCGCCGCCATGTGCGCCGGCATATTTATTGAAGAGTTCGAGGAGGGCTTTTTCGCTGGTTGTTCCGCGCATGGCTTTTCTTTTCTAGGGCTGGCAAGGTTTGGTGGTCATCTCGCCGCAGGCTTTGCAAAGCACGGGTTTCGGTTTTTTGGCTTCTTCTTCGGCCGCGCGTTTCAGGCGGTCGGCTTCCTCGGCGGCGGCTTCACGGGCGAGAGCCTCGCGCATGGCAGCTGCATTCAGCGTATCGCTGATGCGGGCATAGGCGCGTTCGCTTTTCGCGCCGTTGTTCCAGAAATCGTCTTTGGCCATTTTGTGCCTGTGTACTTTTAAAGAGTTTGCATATTATTTAATCAGGCCTTTGATTGTCAAGGCTATAAAAGAAAAGTAATTTCAATGCGCTAACCTCCTCAAGCGGGCGGCAAGGGCGGCGGAGTATTCGCGGCGGGTATTCCGAGAAATTAAAAATCGAAACGAATGGTGCCGGAGCGGCCGTCTTCGTGGCGGCGATAACTAATGCGGGATTTTTGCGCGATGCTGTCGCCGCGCTCTTTCATTTCCGCGACTTTGCTTTCCATGTCGCGCTGCGTGCGCAAATGCTGCTTGCAGAGTGCGGGTGTCATGACTTTGTCGCCTGTCTTCGCGGTCAGCCACAAAGCATCGCCTGCGCCGGGCTCTACTTTCGGCAAAGGCTGGCGGTCAAGAACGGCCAGATGGTTGAAAAACATCATCATCATGGAAACGGGTTCCGCTATTCTGTTCGTATATTATGAAACTTGAAAACTTATACGCCGAACACGCGGATGGCGCAAGTGGGCGACAAAGAGCGCTGAAACGCAAAGAAAAAAGGCCGGTCAGGGAAGGAACCGGCCTTTTCTCAGGGTACAAGGAGAAGGAAAGTGAAGCGGGGGGTTCCGGGGTTATTCGGAAGCCTTCTCCTTGCGGGATTTGGACGTGGTAGCTGCAGGCGCATCGTCATCAGAAGAGCCGGCCTCTGCGGTTTCTTCATCACCCTCGGGGCCTGCCAGCATGTTGCCGGTCACAAGACCTGCGTTTTCGAAAATTTTGCGCTCGATTTTGGACATCACTTCCGGATTGTCCTTGAGGTATTTGCGCGCGTTTTCGCGGCCTTGGCCGATACGCTCGCCGTCAAATGCGAACCATGCGCCGGATTTTTCAACGATGCCGGCATTGACGCCAAGGTCGAGAACCTCGCCCGTGCGGGAAATGCCTTCACCGTACATGATGTCGAATTCGACCTGACGGAAGGGGGGCGCCATTTTGTTTTTGACGACCTTCACGCGCGTCTGGTTGCCGACGATGGTTTCCTTGTCTTTGAGAGCGCCGATGCGGCGGATATCAAGGCGGACGGAAGCGTAGAATTTGAGCGCGTTACCGCCCGTGGTTGTTTCGGGGTTGCCGAACATGACGCCGATTTTCATACGGATCTGGTTGATGAAAATAACGACGGTGCGGGATTTGGAAATCGAACCTGTCAGTTTGCGCAGCGCCTGGCTCATCAGGCGCGCCTGCAGACCCATGTGGCTGTCGCCCATTTCGCCTTCCAGTTCGGCCTTGGGTACCAGCGCGGCGACGGAGTCGACCACCAGTACATCAAGTGCGCCTGAACGTACCAGCGTATCGGCGATTTCAAGCGCCTGTTCGCCGGCATCGGGCTGGGCGATGAGCAGGTTTTCGATGTCACAGCCGAGTTTAGCCGCGTAGGAGGGGTCAAGCGCGTGTTCCGCGTCGATGATGGCGCATTGGCCGCCCGACTTTTGTGCGGCGGCAATGACCTGAAGGGCGAGGGTGGTTTTACCCGAGCTTTCCGGCCCGTAAATCTCGATAATCCGGCCGCGGGGCAGGCCGCCGATACCAAGCGCCATATCAAGGCCGAGGGAGCCGGTGGAAATGGCTTCGACTTCCTGTTTGGAATCGCTGCCCAGTTTCATGATGGAGCCTTTGCCAAAGGCGCGTTCAATCTGGCTCAGCGCGGCGTCCAGCGCTTTTTGTTTTTCAGCTGCGTTCATTTCTGTACCCTGACGGAGTGCGGTGACGGACATGTTGTGATTTCCCCTTGTTGTGTCATGCGGTGGCATGAATTTCAATTCCGAATCTCTGTTCTCATTGTATCCAATTTGTTCTCAGGCGCAAGAACAAAAGAGAACAATAAAAGAACATTTAATAATTATTCATAATATTTTTTCCAGAAATGTCCGGTTTAAATTGCCAAAGAGGGGGATTCCGGATAGCGTATATATACAAGTCACAACCGTTTTTGCGCGATAAAGCCGGGGGAGCCGATGGCCAACGAATATACGGGAGAAAAGCCGGGGAAACTCTGGTACGCCTTCCAGAACACCAAGGCTTTTATCAAGGCAATGGGCTATCCGAACAAAGACGTCGCGATTGCGGCGCGTAATAACATCATCGCGACGGTCGCGGTTGCGGCTGTGGCTTCGGTTGTCGTGCCCTGGCTGGGCGTTTCTTTTACGAGTTTTCATGTGGCGCTGGCCACCAACATTCTGCTGCCGGTTGCCGATATTTCGCTGGTGACAGGGGCGGCGGCTGCGTTTTATGGCGGTAAACATGCCGTGCAGGCTTTCAAGCAGCTGAAATTCATTGCCGACAGCGACTCCTTTAAGGAGCATCGCCAGGCGGCAGAAGATAAATGGCATGAAAAGCGCAACCGCCCGAGCGTGCTGAAGCAGATTGTGCGCGGCGTGTCGCAGGCGTTGCAATCGGCGCCCAAAGAAGCCACCTTTGAAGGCATCCGCCGCGCGGATGAATTCAACCAAAAAGCGCAGCCCGGACAAAAGGCGCAAGCCGCCGCGCCGCAAACGCCCGCGGCAAAACCGCCGCAACAGCAGCAGCAAGCCGGCACCAAAGGCCCGCGCTGATTTTTTTCGCATCACCAGATTTTTGACAGGAGATAACCATGCCTGTAAAACCGTCCGCGCCGCAAAAGCCGAACAAGCTTTGGTACGGCTATCAATATACCAAAGGTTTTTTCAAAGCCTGTTTCCAATACCCCAATAAAGAAATGGCGAAAGAGGGCAGCAAGCATAGCGCCATCTCTCTCGGCATCCTTTATGTCGGGCACATGATTGCGGCGCCGCTGATTGGTGCGGCGGTGGGGGCGTTTGGCTCGCTGGTGGTTTCGCTGGCGGCTTCTGTCGTCGGTATTCATTACGGCATCAAGGCGTTTCAGGAATTGCGCCATGTTGCGCAAAGCCCGAATGTGCATGGCGAAGTTTACCGCGCAGAAAACAAATGGCGCGAAAGCAAAGCCAAGGGTGGCCTTCTTACACGTCTTAGCGCCGCGTTTAAAAACGCCGTCACGCCGAAACCCAAACAGCCGGATACGCGCCCGCGCACGCAAGGCCCCATCAGCGATGGTGTGGTATTCGAAGGCCGTGACCGCACGCATGATTTCAACAACAACGCATCGGGCGATGCGCCGAAAAATCCGCCGCCGCCTGCAAATACCAATACGCCGCCTGCGACTCCGCGCAAAAAGAATGGCGGACCGAACAACGGTTGATGCGGTGTTTACGAAGGTTAATACGCAGCGTTTTGATATCGCGTGTTTTGTTCCGCAATAAAATGTCAAAAACTTTGCGCGTTGACATAAATTGATTAGGGGCGTAGAGAGTCTTCCCACTGTCAACAAAGCCCAAGGAGGCTGCGCAGGCCGCAGCTGCAAAAGGTCAAACAGATGGAACGTCGCCAAGACATCGCCGCCCAAGACATCGCCGCCAATGTGCGCGCGCAGGATATCCCCGCAAAAGACTACGAAAAAATCTACGGCGCGATGACGCGTGCGAAGGCATACGGCACCGTTGCCTTTGTTGCCGTTGCCGCTGTGATGTGCGTGATTGAACCTATTTTCCTGGGCTTCATCGCCGTGCCTGTTGTCTTCGCCGCGATTGCGCCGAACGGCCTGCGCGAGCTGAAAAAAGAATTCAGCAAAGAAGGCTTCTTTTTGCGCGATGCGCTCGCCGGTATTGGCGGCGACGTGGCCATGGGCATTTGCCGCGTTTTTGGTCTGAAGCCGCAAGGCGGCAACACCGTGTTTACGCAACAAACCACGCGCATGCTGGCGGATAAAATCGAATTCCTGCACGCAGGCGATGATATGCCGGCAGATATTGCCGTAGGCACGCCCGCAAACGCGAACGAGCCCGCAGAAGCCGCGCAGCCGCGCAAATCTGCCGCTGGCTTTTAATCAAACATGAAATGCCATAGGTGAGATGACAGAAGCGCCCGCACCACGACCCCCGCAAGAAGAAGCCCCGCAGGCTGCGCCCGATAAAAGCGCGTCCCTGCCGCTTTGGAAAAAGGTTGTCAAATCTGCGCTTTATTTCAGCTCCGCCCTTGTCGCGCCCGTCAGTTTCCGTGCGGGCAGCCTGTGGCCGCGTTTGTCACTGGGCAAGACGGCGATTTTCTTCGGCGTGCCGCTGCTGGCCATGCCGATGGCGGCAAATCTTTTCCCGACAGCCGAAGAAGTTCTCTCGCAGAGGGGTTATCCCTCCGCGCTGGTGCAGGACCTCGCGCCTGACCGCAATAACATCCGCGTGCGCCCCGATAATATCTGGGGCAAGGCGCATGCGTTTTTGTCTTCGCCGCTTATCTCGACGCTGAGAGGCAACAACGATACATGGGAGCAAATGAACAGTCCCCATGTCCTTGGTCTTGCGCAGCGGGGCGGGGCATGGTCGCCGGATGTGGTTTTTGTTTCAGCCCCGCGCGTCGCGCAAAGCGTCTCTTCTGACCTGCAGCTGAGCGCGTCCGATAAATGGCTGCACACATTTTTGCACGAAGTGCGCCATGTGTCTGGCGCCAACGCGGATTTGATGGTGACGCTGGCGCGCGAGGCCGACAGTGATTACGAATCTGCCC
>DDBY01000036.1 GCA_002334985.1 Micavibrio sp. UBA2020 | reverse complement strand
GCGTTTTTGCCCCGCGCCACCTTGTATTCACGCCGAAGGACGTTCATAATTTTAAGATGTGGGATTTTAAGGGAAAATCGTTTCTGCATGGTCTGCGCGACCATCAAGAAAAAATGCCAACGCCGCGCAAGGGCTGCGACGTGCCGGGCTGCCCGCATACGGGTGATTACAAAGCCCCCAAGTCGCGTTATGACCTGCGCGATTATTACTGGTTCTGCCTCGACCATGTGCGCGATTACAACGCGAACTGGGACTTTTTCAAAGGCATGAGTCCGGGTGAAATCGAACATCACATGCTGAAAACCATGGTCTGGGACCGCCCGACGTGGCGCATGACGGAGGCCGGACTTTCCGAAGAGCGCGCCCGCGAAAAAATCTACGCCCATTTCAGCCGTGGCGAGAGCGTTTTTGGCGATTTTTCCATGCACGGCGACAGCGAGGACGAGCAAAAGCGCGAAAGCGATGCACGCATCGACATCGGCACCATCCCCCACCCGACGGTGGAGGCGCTGGGCATACTTGGTCTTGCCCCGCCCGTGGGCTGGGAAGAGGTGAAATCGCGTTACAAATCGCTGGCCAAGAAGTATCATCCGGACACCAACACGGAAAAAGGCGCCGAAGAGCAATTCAAGAAAATCAACATGGCCTATACCATCCTCAAACTCTCCTACCAGACCTATAGCCAACTGGACGAAAGATAGAAAAATGACCGCCTCTGCACAGAAAAAACTCCCCGACATCATGGTTTCGGTCCGTCAGGTTTTTGGCGTCGATTCAGATTTGCAGGTACCCGCTTTTTCGCACCGCGATGACAAAGTGCCGGAAATCGACGATGCCTATATCTTCGACAAGAAAACCACGCTGGCCATTCTCGCGGGCTTCGCGCACAACAAACGCGTGATGGTGCAGGGTTATCACGGCACGGGCAAATCGACGCATATCGAACAGGTGGCGGCACGGCTCAACTGGCCCTGTGTGCGCGTCAACCTTGACAGCCATGTCAGCCGTATCGACCTTATCGGCAAAGACGTCATCGCGCTCAAAGACGGCAAACAGGTAACCGAATTCAAAGAAGGCATTCTTCCTTGGGCGCTGCGCAACCCCGTCGCCCTCGTCTTTGACGAATACGACGCCGGCCGTCCCGATGTGATGTTCGTTATTCAGCGCGTGCTGGAATCTTCGGGCAAGCTGACGCTCCTTGACCAGAACGAAGTTTTACACCCCCACCCCGCCTTCCGCATTTTTGCGACGGCCAATACCATCGGCCTTGGCGATACCACCGGCCTTTATCACGGTACGCAGCAGATTAACCAAGGGCAGATGGACCGCTGGAACATCGTCGCCGCGCTCAACTACCTGCCGCCGGAGCAGGAAACCGACATCGTCCTTGCCCGCGTGCCCGCATACAAAACCGACGAAGGCAAGAAAACCGTCGCCGCGATGGTGCGCATGGCCGGACTGACACGCAAGGGGTTCATGGCGGGCGACCTTTCAACCGTCATGTCGCCGCGTACTGTCATCAACTGGGCGGAAAACGCGCAGATTGTCGAAGACCTCGACTTCGCCTTCACCCTCACCTTCCTCAACAAATGCGACGAGCTGGAACGCGCCATCGTTTCCGAATACTACCAGCGCTGTTTCGACCGCGCGCTTGTCGCCACCGGCGGAGCGGCATGAGGCTTATCCAGCTCAATCTCTGGTACGGGCGTCTTATCATGAACGCCGTGCGGTTCCTTGAAAAGGCGCCGCCCGATATCCTTTGCCTGCAAGAGGTCATGAGCAACCCCGATTGCGAAGGGTTCAATTTCAACAACCTTGAAAAACTGAAACGCGACCTTGGCTATACTTACGATTTCTATTCCCCCACGGTCGATTTCACCACGGGCGATACAACCACGTTTTTCGGCAACGCGATTTTGAGCCGCCAGCCGATTGAGCCCGTCAAAACCGTTTTCACCTATGGCGCCTACCGCAGTCATTTTTCGTTTAAAAACCGCGACGCGTTGCCGTGGAATTTCCAGCATGCCGTCATCGGCGGCGCGAACATCATCAACCACCACGGTTTCTGGTTCGATGGCGATAAAATCGGCAACGATGAAACCCTGCGCCAGATGGGCATGGTGGCGGATTATATCGCCCCCCTCTCCGGCCCTGTCATTTTCACGGGTGATTTGAATTTGTGGCCGGAAGCGGCATCGCTGAAACCGTTCCAGACCACCATGCGCGACCTTGTGGCAGAATACGGTTTTACCACCACGCGCAATTTTACATCGTTCAAACCCGTCGAAATTTGCGATTACGTTTTTGTGAATGACAAAGTGAAAGTGAACGATTTCAAAGTGCACGACACCGTCGTGTCCGACCATGCAATGCTGGAGCTGGATTACGCATGACCGACCAGCACGACCCGACAGAAAACTTCAAAAACGCGACGCAATCGACCGCCCGCGCGCTGTCGGGACGCGACGACCTTGACGTCAGTTTCAGCGGGCATATCGCGGAAATGGGCGACACCAGCATCCGCCTGCCCGCCCTGCCGAAGGATATGTCCGAAGACGACACGCGTTTTGTGCGTGGCCTTGCCGACAATTTTGCACTGCGCCTGCGCTATCACGACGCCACGCTGCATAGCCGCTTGCTGCCCGCCGATGCGCAGGCGAAAGCGGTTTACGAGGCGCTCGAAGACGCCCGTATCGAGGCCGTCGGCACCGCCGATTATCCGGGCGCGGCCGCCAATATCGAAACCACGCTGAAGCGCGATGCCAAGCGCCTGCGCCTGCATCTGGTCAAGGGCATGGATGATGCGCCGCTGGCCGAGGCGCTGCGGTATCTGGCGCGCGAAGCCTTCACCCGCCGCCCCGTACCCGCCGAGGCCGCAAAAACCGCCAAGGTCTGGAAACAGTGGATAGCCGAGCATCTGGGCGAAGACGGGCTTGAGGCGCTGCACCGCGCGATGCACGACCAGGAAAAATTCGCCCGCCTTGCGCAGCAGATGATAGAGCGCATGGAAATGGTCGCCACCCCGGCCGAGCCGCCGCGCAACCCCGAAGACGGCGACAGCGACGACGATGAAGACGCCAAGGGCGCCGATACGCCGAACGAGGACGGCAGCCCCAAAACCCCGCCCCCCGTCGGCAGCGCGGAGGAAAGCGACAGCGGCGACACGGCCGAACAGCAAATGGACGCCCAGGTCGGCAACGACCTTGAAGAAATGGACGACGACAGCGCCACGTCCGAAGACGACGAGCCGCGCCGGAACGAGCCGCGCGAAAACGCTTACGAAACGCTGCACGGCGATTACAAAATTTATTGCACGAATTTTGACGAGGTTGTGCAGGCCAAAGACCTCTGCGATGCGGAAGAACTTCAAAAACTGCGCAAGATGCTCGACAAACAGCTGACGCAAATGCAAGGCGTCATCACCCGCCTTGCCAACCGTTTGCAACGCAAGCTGATGGCGCAGCAGACGCGCGCTTGGCAATTCGACCTTGAAGAAGGCATCCTTGACAGCGCCCGCCTGTCGCGCGTGGTGACCAATCCGCTTATGCCTATCAGCTACAAACAGGAAAGCGAAACCGATTTCCGCGATACTGTGGTCACGCTGCTGATTGACAATTCAGGCTCCATGCGCGGCCGCCCCATCACGATTGCGGCGATGTCCACGGATATTCTGGCGCGCACGCTGGAGAGATGCGGCGTCAAAGTTGAAATCCTCGGCTTCACCACGCGCGCATGGAAAGGCGGCTCCTCACGTGAGCGCTGGCTGGCTGATGGCAAGCCGCAAACGCCCGGCCGCCTCAACGACCTGCGCCATATCGTTTATAAAGGCGCCGACAACCCGTGGCGGCATTGCCGCGCGAACCTCGGCCTTATGCTGCGCGAGGGGTTGCTCAAGGAAAACATCGACGGCGAAGCGCTCATGTGGGCGTACGAGCGTTTGATGTACCGCCCAGAACAGCGCAAAATTTTGATGGTGATTTCCGACGGCGCGCCGGTGGACGATTCCACCCTTTCGGCCAATCAAGGCAATTATCTGGAAGAGCATCTACGCCGCGTTATTCATTACATCGAAAACAAATCCCCCGTGCAGCTGCTGGCCATCGGCATCGGCCACGACGTCACGCGTTACTACGAACGCGCCGTCACCCTCGTCGATGCGGAAGAGCTGGGCGGCGCCATCACCGAAAAACTGGCCGAGCTTTTCGACGAAAAACAGCCCGCCAGAAAGAAAAAGCGCGGGTAGATGAAAAACGCTGCGATATTATTTTCCCTGTTCCTGCTGTTCTTTTTTACTCCGCTGCACGCGCAGGCATCCCCACTTTCGGCCGAAAACCTCGGCCCGATTTCCCCCCGCGCCGAAGAAGAATTATATCTCCTTAAAATATCATCCGAAGGGTTTCTGGCTGACCACATACATTATGCCGTAGCGGATAAGCACGGAAATATTGTGGCGATGACGTCCGAAGTCGGCCGCTTAACACATAGATTAGAGTGCACGTCAAATGAGGGATGCCTGCTGTATAACCTGTGGCAAGGGGAGAGAGCCCTCTGGGATTTCAAAACCGGACTGCCGTTACAAGAGAGAAAACCGATTTTTTCCAAAAACCTAGATAAAGAAACGGCCCCATACCGTCTGGATTGGGAAGCTTTCATCAACCGCGGAAAAGGCGCACGCATAGAAACCCTCTTTCTGCAAGATATGCTCGATAGACCTTTCGGTGTTTTTCAACTTGTTCCCGCAGAAAATGTGCGTGCGAATTTTTTTGCGGCCTGTGTCGTCATGATTCTGATGCTCGCCAGCTATTATGGCGCTGTCCGCGCATGGACAACAAAGAATATCGGCCTGCAAGCTCTCAGTTTTGTGGCTTATGGCCTGAGCTTTATTTTTGCATGCGTCTTGATTGACATGGCCTTCACCATCACACCGATTCACTTCGGCGCCTTGATATTGGCCTCGGCGTTCGGCTTTTACCGTCTTGGCAAGCGAACACACAAAACCTCCTGATTTTCCTGTTTATTCCCCCCTCCGCCTGCGCTAAAATCGCTCGCAAACAAGAGGGTCTTTTCGATGTCCGAACAACACAAAGTCTATAAACCCAAAGCCATCAGCGGTTTCCCCGAATGGCTGCCGGAATATCGCGCGGTGGAGCTTGCATGGCTGGATAAAATCCGCGCCGTGTTTGAAAGCTACGGGTTTTGCAACATCGAAACCCCCTCGGTCGAGGAAATAGACGCGCTTTCCGCCAAGGCCGGCGAAACGGAAAAAGAGATTTATACCCTGACCCGTCTGCAAGCCGACGATGGCGAGAGCAAAGAAGCCCGCCTTGCCCTGCACTTCGACCTGACGGTGCCGATGGCGCGTTATGTGGCGCAGCATTTCGGGCAGCTGGTTTTTCCGTTCAAACGATACCAGATGCAAAAATCATGGCGCGGGGAGCGTCCGCAAAAAGGCCGCTACCGCGAATTCTATCAATGCGATATCGACGTTGTGAATATCGACGAGCTGCCCATTCATTTCGACGCCGAACTGCCTGCGGTTTTATTTGAAGCCTATCAGGCGCTCGGCATTCCGCCCGTCGAAATTCATATCAGCAACCGCAAAATCCTTATCGGATATTTGCAGGGGCTGGGCGTTGCGGATACTGCACCGCTGACGCGCGCGCTCGACAAGCTGGATAAAATCGGCGCTGACGGCGTTTTGAAAGTGCTGGCAGATGAAGGCGTTTCCGCCGATGTCGCACAAAAAGCCCTTGCCTTCGTGCAAATCAAAACGCCCGACAGCAGCTTTGCGGATAAAGTCCGCGCACTGGGCGTGCAAAACGAATTGATGGAACAAGGCATCACCGAGCTGCAATTCGTTACCGATAACCTTAAACACCTGCACGGCGACAAGAACGCGGGTGGCGGCATGGTGGCCAACCTTGGCATCATCCGCGGGCTGGATTATTACACGGGCACCGTTCTCGAAGCGCGCTTCAAAGAAAACGCCACGCATTGGCCGAAGGGCGCGCCGTCCCTTTCCATCGGGGGCGGCGGGCGGTATGACGACCTTGCTGGCTCGTTCATCAACCAGAAATTGCCGGGGGTCGGGCTGTCGATTGGCCTCACCCGTCTGTTCGGTCTTTTGATGGACCAGGGCAAAATCGCGGCAGGCAGCAAATCGCCCGCCGATGTGCTGGTCGTGCTGCCGGACGAAGCGCGCCGCGCCGAAGCGAGTGACACCGCCCGCACCCTGCGTAGCCGCGGGTTCAAGGTCGAGATGTATCACCGCGACGCCAAAATCAAAAACCAGATGGCCTATGCGGAGAAAAAGGGAATCGCCCATGTCTGGTTCCCGCCGTTCAAGGACGGCCAGCCCCATGAGGTCAAGAATATGACAACAGGCGAGCAAAAACCGGCCGATGCCGCCGTTTGGACGCCCTGAACCTGCGCGGAAACTCTACAGGGGTTTCCCGTCCGGCGCGGAGCATGCTAAAATAAAAAAAGCCCTGCGCCGCGCCCGCGGCAGATGGGGCACGACTGTCACACGGGGATTTACATGCACTTTGCGCGAAATCTGAAAACCATCACCGCCGCCGCCCTTCTGGGCGTTTTTCTGGCCGCCGCGCCCGCCCGCGCGGAGTACACCTACATCCATAACGACGGCGAATATTCCGTCACCCTGCCCGACGCGCCAAGCGGCGAGACCATCTGGTACGACTACACAGGCGACATTCCGTTTATTGAAGAGCGCCCGAAATACGGCTCGCTCGGCGAAAAAGCGACCTTGCACCGCACCGATGCCAATACGGGCGACACGTTCAACATCGACATCACCTTTATCCGCTCCGGCCGCGATTATTTGCTCGGCCTCAACGAACAATCCGTGCGCGACCTGCTTGAAAAAGAATACGAGAACCAGAAGCTGGAGCGCAAAAACGTCAGTTTTTCCGCAGGTACAGGCACGCTGAAATGGGGCACGCTGACGGGCTTTTCCGTTGACCGCAATAACAACCTGATGTTCTACGCCTGCCATATCCTGACGGGCAACGAAACGACGACGATGGTAAAAGTCGCCTTCAACGCCGAGAACGAAAAATTCGGCGATACTTATCAGAAACTGAAAGATTCCATCAAGTTTGTGGGCACGAAGTAAAAGCCTTCACCCGCTCCACCATTGAAAAGAAACCGTTGCGGCGGTTCGGGCTCAAATGCTGGTCGAGGCCGAGGCGTTTGAAAGTCTGCTCGACGTCAATATCGGCAATTTCGGCCGCGCTGCGCCCCTGAAACAGCACACGCAGCACCGCAATCAGCCCGCGCACGATTTGCGCATCGCTGTCGGCCAGAAATGTCAGCCTGCCATCCCCGTCCCAGCCCAGAATCATCCAGACCTGACTCATGCAGCCCTTGACCTTGCTTTGCTCGGTTTTAAGGGCGTCGTCCATCGGCGGCAGGTTGCCGCCCAAATCGATGAGATAGGCATAGCGGTCTTCCCAGTCTTCGAGAAAGCCGAAGTTATCCACAAGTTCGTCTATATTCATATTCACGGCCCATCCTCGGTGGAATCTGCTGGCAATAAAATAATCGTAATCACAGGTAAAAGCTATAGTTGGCAACGGGCTTAAGCTGTTCTATTCTTATGCTTAAGACACAAGCTGGCGGCATCAGACAAGCCGGCGATAACGAAGGGAAAAGATAATGAGCAAGACCGCTTCCGGGGATTCCAAAAACACGCTGTACTGCTCTTTCTGCGGAAAGAGCCAGCATGAGGTCAGAAAGCTGATCGCGGGCCCCAACGTATTCATTTGCAATGAATGCGTCGAGCTTTGCATGGATATTATCCAGGAAGAGGACAAAACCCAGCTCGTTAAATCCGGCAAGGGTATTCCCACGCCCAAGGAAATCAAGAAAGTGCTGGACGATTACGCCATCGGTCAGGACCGCGCGAAACGCGTTCTGTCGGTTGCCGTCCACAACCACTACAAACGTATCGACGAAGGCCTGATGAAAGGCAGCGAGATTGAGCTGTCCAAATCGAACATCCTGCTCATCGGTCCGACGGGTTCGGGTAAAACGCTGCTGGCGCAAACGCTGGCGCGCATCATCGACGTCCCCTTCACCATGACGGACGCCACCACCCTGACCGAAGCCGGCTATGTCGGTGAAGACGTTGAAAACATCGTCCTGAAACTGCTGCAGGCCTGCGACTACAACATTGAACGCGCGCAGCGCGGCATCGTTTACATCGACGAGGTTGATAAAATCAGCCGCAAGTCCGACAACCCCTCCATCACCCGCGACGTATCGGGCGAAGGCGTCCAGCAGGCACTGCTGAAACTGATGGAAGGCACCATGGCCAGCGTCCCGCCGCAAGGTGGCCGCAAGCATCCGCAGCAGGAATTCCTGCAAGTCGACACCACGAACATTCTGTTCATCTGTGGCGGCGCGTTTGCGGGTCTGGATAAAATTATCGCCAACCGCGGCCGCAAGACCTCTATCGGCTTCGGCGCAGAAGTGCGCGGGCCGGATGAACGCCGCCCCGGCGAAATCCTGCGCGAAGTGCAGACGGAAGATTTGCTGAAATTCGGCCTTATCCCCGAATTCGTCGGCCGCCTGCCCGTTCTTGCCACGCTGGACGACCTGGATGAAGATACGCTGGTCTCCATCCTGACCGAACCGAAAAACGCGCTGACCAAGCAATACGCCCGCCTGTTCGACATCGAAGGCGTCAAGCTGACCTTCCAGAAGGACGCCCTGCACGAAGTCGCCAAACGCGCTATCGAGCGCAACACCGGCGCGCGCGGCCTGCGTTCCATCATCGAAGCAACGCTGATGGACACCATGTTCGAACTGCCGGGTATGGAAGGCGCAGAAGAAGTTGTGGTCACCGCCGACAACATCCTGAACGCGACCCAACCGACCATCGTTTTCTCCGACAAGAAGAAAACCAAGGACAAGGAAAGCAAAAAGAAGAAAGACGAAGGCGATGAAGACGCCGCCGCCGCTTCCTAAGGCTTCCTCGACTTAAAAAAACACCCCGCTCAAGGCGGGGTGTTTTTTTTGCGGCATCTATCACCCGCACTAATCTTCGTATGCGAACATGACCACAAGTGGCACATCGGCGCTCACACGTACCTCGCCGCTTGCCACGTTGGATACGCCCCGGCCGGACAGCGGCGGCAGCAAAAGGCGGTGCGCCGGATAGGCACAGGCGCCGCTGATGCTCACGAAAGCCTCCGCTAGTGTAAAAACAGAAAAAAGCCCCTCGTGCCGGAAGCTTTGCGCGCCTGCGGCGAAAACCCGCTGCACGGCCGCGCCGTCATCGCCATAGAAAACGGCCTGTTCAAAACGCGGGCGATTTTTCATTTCCGCCACCACCGCGCCGATATTGGCAAGCGCATGGTCTGCGCGTCCGTGCGTAAAGCCCGAAAGATGCAGCCGCCGCCAATTGCCGCCACGCAAAAATTCCAGCGCGAATTCTATATCGGTCATGTCCTGTGTGGGCTTCAAATGCGCATCCACACCTGCAGGCGGAAAACCTGAATCGCCATCGCCGAGCCACAAACACGGCGCATCTGCCACCTGACCGCCACCGTCTATCGCGACTTGCGGCATTTTCTTTGCGCGTAAATCATGCGGCAACGGCGGGCGCGCCATGGGCCCTACCAGCCAGATGTCGGCGGCATCCTGCAGCGCGGGCGGCAACATCAGCGCGTCCCTTTTTCTGTTTTACCTTTGGCGGCAATGGCGGCGGCAATCGTTTCGATGCAAGCCCAGAGTGCTTCGCCCAGCGCCTCGTCGGCGCCTTCGTCCTGAAAAATACGCTCCTGCGCGATTTCGGCAGCATTGAGCGCGCCGCGATAAGTCACCACCCGCCCCTCGCCGCCGTAATCGGCGGTATAATTCTCGCCGGCCTGCGTGCAAAGCGCGGCATGGCTGTAAAGCGGCAGCAAAGCCTCGACCGCCGCCAAACGCCCCATCGCCGCCGCCGCCATCAAAGGCGTCCAGCCGCTTTTGTTCGGCGTATCGACCTGCATGCCCGCCGCCGCCGCGCGCGCAAAGGCGGCTACGATTTCATCATCTGCCAGCCATTTCGCCATATATTGCGCGAGTGTCGAGCCGTGCGCGCCGGAGCAGTCATTGAGGCCTTTGCCGCCTTTGCCCGCCATGGCTTGTTCCAGCCAGTATAGCGTCATCAAACGGCCACATACGGGCGCGTTCGCCGCAGCGACATTAAACGGGGTTTCGCCATTACTGTCGGTTGCATGCGGGTCTGCGCCCGCTGCCAGCAAAGCCTGCACCCGTGCGGCGGCAACATCTCTGTGGCCGCGCACCTCTTCCAGCACGGCGTTATGCAGCGCGAAGCGGTCTATTTCCGTTGTCATGCCAACCCCTCGCGCAAATCGTCCAGCACCTGCAGCGACGCCGTCACGCGCAAATCATACGCGGGCGCGCCCACAATCATAATAGCGCCGGAGCGGTGGCCGCGCACATCGCCGCCCGCCGCCACCCCTGCGCCCAACGCAGCGAAAAGCCGGCGGCGCAGCGGTGCCTGCATATCTGTCATGAATGCTTTTTCCATCGCCTCCAGCGCCTTGTCGCTGGACAGCATATTGCCCGCCAGCGCGTGATGCGATTTTATGCGGTGCCCTGCCCAGTGCAAACACTGCATGCCCGTCATAACGCCGATGTCGCCGTCCATAGGCATAGCGATAATCTGGCGCATATCGATTTTGCGGTCTTCGGCAAGCAGGGTTTCGATGATTTGCGGCCCATCCATGCCCGATTGCAAAAGCGAAAGGGCGCGCGCGCCAACCGCGCGGTCGCCCTTTGCCTGAACAGAGACAACGCCGAAGCGCTCATCCGTATAAAGGCTGCCGCCCGCGCAATCGTCCGAACCGCTGGCAATGGCAACGCCAATCTGCCGCGTGTAGGGATTTCTGGCGATAAGCGTCAGCGTCATGAAAGACGGCCTTTATACGTTAAGCAGCAGGTTCTCGCGCTCCCACGACGAAATCACGGCGTTGTAGGCCTTGAATTCGGTTTCCTTGATGGCGATAAGCGCGCGGCAGAAACGCTCGCCCAGAAGCTCTTGCAGCGGTTTGCATGCCTTGAACTTTTTGAGCGCGTCGAACTGGTGCGTGGGCAGGCTGTGGCCTTTTTTATAGGCACTGCCTTTAATCTGCTCCGTCGGCTCCAGCCCTTCGATAAGGCCGAGCAAACCGCAAGCCAGCGTCGCCGAGATGGACAGATACGGGTTGCCATCGGCCCCCGGCAGGCGGTTTTCAACGCGGCGGCCTTCGGGTTTCGAAATCGGCACACGCAGGCCGGCCGTGCGGTTATCAAGCCCCCATTCGACGTTGATGGGGCTGTCGGTTTCCTTGTGGCCGAAACGGCGATACGAATTCACGTTAGGCGCGAACAGCGGCAAGGCACTCGGCAAGTAACGCTGCAATCCGCCCACATAGTGGCGGAACAGCTGGCTGTCGCTGCCGTCAGCATTGGCGAAAATATTCGCGCCGGTTTTGAAATCGACCACGCTCTGGTGAATGTGCATCGCGCTGCCGGGTTCGGTCTGCATCGGCTGCGCCATGAAGGTTGCGTAAACGCCGTGACGCAAAGCAACCTCGCGCGCAGTGCGCTTGAACAGGAAGGCCTGGTCGGCCAGTTCCACGGGGTCGCCGTGGTTGAAGTTGACTTCCAGCTGCGCTGCGCCTGCTTCGTGGCTCAGCGTGTCGATATCGACGTTCTGCTCTTCGCAGTAGTCATAGATGTCTTCGAAAATCGGGTCGAATTCGTTGACCGCGTCGATGCCGTAGGCCTGACGCCCGCTTTCCTGACGGCCGGAGCGGCCAACGGGCGGCTGCAGCGGAATATCGGGGTCGGTGTTGACGCCGACGAGGTAGAATTCAAGTTCCGGCGCCACGACAGGGTTCCAGCCGCGGTCGTTGTATTCCTTGATGATACGCTTGAGCAGCTGGCGCGAAGACAGCGGCACAGCGGTATCATCGCCATTGAAGGCGTCGCAGATAATCTGCGCCGTCGGTTCCTGATACCACGGCACAAGGCGGATGGTGTCTTCGTCGGGCTTCATGTACACATCGCCCAGCGAGGGGCTGATAAGCTCGCCATCCGGATAATCGCCCGTGACGGTCTGGATGAAAATGGATTCAGGAATGGGCATGCCCCGCTCGCGCAGGATGCGCAGCAGTTTTTCCGCGGGCAGAATTTTGCCCCGCGCGATGCCGGACATGTCGGGTATCAGGCATTCCACTTCCGTTATTTCGTGTTCTCGGATAAACTGCTCCAGCTTGTCCATGACAAACCCCTTGATATGATGATTTTTTTGACCTCCCGCTCTCAGGAAGCCTTCGCCAAAAGATGCCCAGGAAATATGAAAACGTAAAGGAGTACCACGACCCCTGGTATGCTTTGACAGCCAACCGGCTGCTTGTGACTCTAGGCGGGCTCCAGGGCGAGGTCAACTGCGATGTGTGCGTTGTCGGTGCCGGTTTTACGGGACTTTCCGCAGCACTGGAGCTTTCCCAGAAAGGCTATAGCGTTATTCTTCTGGAAAAAGACACCGTAAGCGGCCTCGCCTCCGGCCGCAACGGCGGGCATATCCAGCGCGGCTTCAGCCAGTCGCCCGGCTGGCTTATCCAGCACTACGGGCTTGAGACCGCGAGGTTCCTGAGCAATGTGTCGCTCGAAGGGCTCGCCCTCCTGCTCCACCGCATTGCCGAGCATGACATCAAATGCGACCTGAAGTTCGGCCACCTGAGCGCGGCGATGAAACCGAAGCAAGAAGCCGAGCTCAAGACCGATATCAGCGACTGGCAGCGCCTTGGTCATAAAGACATCGAATGGTGGGATGAAAAGACGGTGCAGGATACCGTCCTTACCAATAGCTATACCGGCGGGCTTTATGATGCCAAGGGCGGGCATTTCCACCCCCTCAACTACGCGCTCGGCGTGGCACAGGCTTTCCAGCGCCTGGGCGGCAAGATATACGAGCGCACGGCCGCAACTGAAATCATCCCCGGCAACGATGTGCAGCGCGTGCTAACCGCAAGCGGCGGCAGCGTGAATGCGAAATTTGTGGTGCTGGCAGGCGTCACGGGCATGAAAGGCCTCGCCCCTTTGCGCAAGGCCTCGATTACCGCCACCGCCCATGTGATAGCAACGGAGCCGCTGAGCGATGCACGCCGCCAGCAGATTATGACCCGCGACCTTGCCGTTATCGACGCGCGCTTCATCATGGATTATTACCGATTTTCAAGTGATAACCGGCTTTTGTTCGGCGGCAACTGCAACTACAGCGACCGCGAATATGCCGGCGAGGATATGCGTCTGCGGGAGCGGATGACCACCCTCTTCCCCATCCTGAAAATGACGCGTATCGACCATTGCTGGCGCGGGCCGCTTGACCTGACCATGAACCGCATGCCGCATCTGGGACGTCTTTCGCCCCATATTTATTTTGCACATGGATTTGGCGGACAGGGCGTGATTTTGACCAATATATTGGGTAAGATTATGGCCGAGGCCGTCGCAGGCACCGCCGAGAGGTTTGACGTTTTCGCGAAAATGCGCCACAACACCTTCCCGGGCGGCGATTTGCTGAGACGTCCGCTGTTCGTGGCCGCCATGACATGGTTCCGCCTGCGCGACATGCTCTAAGCCTGATTTAAAATAACGATACAAGAACAAGAAAAACCGAGGATATCATGACCTACGTTGTCACCGACGTCTGCATCAAATGCAAATTCACCGATTGCGTCGAGGTCTGCCCCGTCGATTGTTTTTACGAGGGCGAAAACATGCTGGTCATCAACCCCGACGAATGCATTGACTGCGGCGTCTGCGTACCGGAATGCCCGATTGACGCGATTGTGTCGGACATTGACGAGCGCGGCGAAAAATTCCTCGAGCTTAACCGCGAATACTCCACCGGCGCATGGCCGGTGCTGACGCGCAAAAAGCCCGCCTTGCCTGAAGCGGAAGAGTTCAGAAATGTTCCGGATAAAATCAAGCTCTTCAGCGCCGAAGCTGGCGAGGGCGATTAAGCGCCGCCCGGGCCGCCTTCCCCGCTGCCGCCCTGCTTGCGCCGGCGTATCTGTGCAGGCTTGAGCAGCCCTATACCCTTTTTACCACGCTCCGCCGCCGTCCGCTTGCGGACGTTCACCGTAGGCAGGACTTCGATTTCGCCCAGACGCTCCATCTGTTTTTCAGTACTGTCCTGCGCCTGCCTTTTCGGCGGGACATAGCCCGGGGGATGCCCCAGCGGCAACGAAGGCGCTGGTGCCGGCTGGTTGTTTTTGGCGTTTACGTCCGCCCCCAAGCCGAGCAAACGGTTCATGACATCTTTGTTGCCGTTTTTGACAGCATGCTCCAAAAGCCCGATAGCCCCCGCCCCGACAGAGGTCTTATTGAAATTATCGGACAGTTTGCCCATATCGCCGCGACTCCAGAAAATTGACTTATGTAATTTTAGCATAATTCATAATTTTTAGGGAAATCGACGACGGAACCAAAACCGCGAACTGCCTGTTTTTGGGCTATAAACATGCAGAATTAACGCAAATTTAAGAATTTTCTTGAAATTTTATGGCATTTAAGATATGGTCTTTCTTGAATGGCATATTTGTAGCCGCCGGGCAGAAAGCCCGACAAGTACTTGATGATACAGAATTTTCTGTGAACACACGTTTTTAAGTGAGGCACAATGGCAAAGACAACCAAAGCGAAGGCAAAACCGGCTAAGAAACCCGCCCCCGCAAAATCTGCGGCCAAGACGGTGAAGAAGCCTGCCGCTTCCGCCAAACCCGCTGCCAAAGCCAAGCCGGCGCCGAAGAAGGCCGCCCCTGCCGCGAAAAAGCCCGCGCCGAAAAAAGCGCCCGCACCGAAAGCTGCGCCCAAAAAGGCCGCAGCGCCGGTTGTGAAACCCGTCGCCAAGAAACCCGCTCCTGCCCCTGTAGCTGCCCCCAAGGCTGCGAAACAGGCAGAAGCGCCGAAGGCCGCTAAAACTGTAGAAGCGCCCAAAGCCGCTCCCGTGGCTGCCGCACCGGCTCCCAAAAAAGCCGCCGCGCCTGCCCCCGTGCCCGAAGTTGCGAAAAAGCCGGAGAAGCTTGATTTCTCCGCTGGCGATTTCGTGGTTTATCCGGCGCATGGCGTTGGCTTTGTCGAAGGCGTCGAGACGCAAACGATTGCCGGCATGGAAATCACGCTTTACACCATTTGTTTCGAAAAAGACCGCATGCGTCTGAAATTGCCCGTTTCCAAAGTAAAGGCATCGGGCCTGCGCAAGCTGTCTTCGAAAGACCGCCTGAAAGACGCGCTTGCGACGCTGCAAGGCCGTTCGCAAACCCGCCGCATTATGTGGAGCCGCCGCGCGCAGGAATACGAAGCAAAAATCAACTCCGGCGACCCCGTTTCCATCGCGGAAGTTCTGCGCGACCTGAAACGCGAAGGTGACCAGTCCGAACAGTCCTACAGCGAGCGCCAGATTTATCAGGCTGCGCTGGAGCGTCTTGCCCGCGAAGTTGCGGCGATTGAAAAGATTGACGAGAAGAAAGCGGCCGAGAAACTGGAAGCCGTCCTCTCCAACGTCGCTTGACGCCACAGGATAAACCAGACAAAAAGGCGGCTGCCACCCAGCCGCCTTTTTTCTTTGCCGGAGAATAGCCATGACTAAACCCACAGTTTACGGAATCAAAAACTGCGACAGCATGAAAAAGACTTTCGTCTGGCTGGACAAAAACGGCATTGCCTATGATTTTCATGATTACAAAAAATCCGGCGCCAACGCGGACGTACTCAAAGCCGCCATCAAGGCGCATGGCTGGGAAACCGTCATCAACCGCAAGGGCACCACATGGCGCGCCCTGCCCGAAAAGACGCGCGAAGGCATGAACGAAAAATCCGCCCTTGCCGCCGCCCTTGAAAACCCCTCGCTGGTCAAACGGCCGCTGGTTGTGGCGGGGAAAGATATTCTGCTTGGCTATGACGAAGCGGCGTTCAAAGCCGCCCTCAAGAAATAACCCCCGCAGGCCGCGCAGCCCGCCCGCCGCCGCTTTCCCTATTGGAATAGCCCCGCCATGCAGGTAAGATGCCCCCATACGTTAAACCCGTCCCGCAAGGACGCAGGATAAGCCCGCCCGCGGGCACAAGGTACCGTCCGCAGAGGACAAAAGCGCATGTCGTTCAAAACCTCTTTCAGCAATCTGGGCCAACCGCGCAGGATTTGGACGGTATCGGCTATCCGCGGGCAGCTGGCGCCCCTTGCCGCCATTCATAATCATATTTATGCGCATTGCCGTCCGGGTGACCGCGTGCTTTACACCGGTAATTATTTTTGCGGCCAGAATGCGCAAACCGGCGAAACGCTGGACGAGCTTTTGTATTTCCGCCGCAGCCTGCTGGCACAGCCCGGCATGATGCCGGAAGATTTCGTGTATCTGCGCGGCGTGCAGGAAGAGCTCTGGAGCAAGCTTTTGCAAATCCACTTCGCCCCCAGCGCACGCAACGTGGTGGAATGGATTGCAAGCAACCATCCGGAAATGGACAGTATCCTTGCGGCTTACGGCTCGTCGCTCAAGGACGCGGCGCGCATTGCCCGCGAAGGCATTGTGCCGCTGACGAAATGGACGATTTACCTGCGCGAAAAAATGCG
>DDBY01000218.1 GCA_002334985.1 Micavibrio sp. UBA2020 | reverse complement strand
GCGCAGGCGCTGGGGCGTAAATGCGGGCGCATTGAAATTGGCCACCGCGCGGATTTCCTCGTGCTTGACCCCGACATGGGCGTGATGACGGGCAAGCTGCGCGACCATATTCTCGATACCGCGATTTTCGCGGCCAGCCGCAACCCTGTCAAAGACGTCATGGCGGGCGGGCGCTGGGTGGTGCAAAACGGGCGGCATAAACGCGAAGAGCAATACCGCGCGCGTTTCCGCGAAGTGCTGGACAAGCTTGTTTAATACATAATATTGTAATTTATGCGATAAATGTGCAGCAAAATCGGCATTTTTATGCGGTAGCGGCTGGTCATGCGCGTGCGCTTTTCCTAATATCAAATCCTTACAAAAAGAATCAGGAGTACACGCGATGGATTTGCGCATTCCCCGCACGCCCGAAGATGATGCCGGCGGCACCCCGCTCGACCTTGCTGCGGCGATTGCCGAATTCTATACGGACTTCCCCGAGCATAAACACGATGTGTTCATCCTGAACCATCAGGCACATGCGCGCGGGCGCGAAGCGGTCGAAAGCATCGCGCCGCAAATCGAAGCCCTGCAACAGCGCCACCCCGAAGCGAAAACGGGCATGGCGAAATCCATGGCGCTTGGCGGGTTCGAAGGCAAACTGCCGATGAGCGTGAATATCTCTGAATCCATGTTCAATAAAAAAGCCGAAAGCGCGATTTACGGCCGCATCGTCATTCCGGCGGGCGACCAGTTCAGCGCGACGTTGCTGAAGTCGATTTTCGTTGCGGGCGACCACCAGCCCAACAGCCGCTTCCCGATGATGGCGGCAGCTTATAACAATACCGAAATGTGGCAGCGTTATGTGCTCGACCACGAGCTTGGCCATGCCGTCACCATGCTGAAGATTAACAAGCAAAGTATGAAAACCAGCAGTTTCGGCAACAAGGCCGAATGCGAAGCGGACGCCTATGCGATGATACGCCATTATCAACGCTACGGCAGCCAGAGCAGCTTCCCCGAATATGTACGCGACCTGCGCAACATGAATGCCGTCCATAAAATGGATGTGACGCACTGGACGTCGCGCGCGGTGCAAAAAGTCATCGACCTGAACAAGCAAGGCCAGCTGCAAAACCTGACGCCGCAGCAGGCGCGCGACCTTGCCGTTAAAATCGCCGAAGAAACGCATCTGTCCACGGACGCGGAACATAACATCACCAAGGCTTTCAAGCCTGTGGTGTTCAATATGGCCGCGCAAAAACGCACCGAAGGCGACCGCGTGATGACGTTGATTGAATCCGCCGCACGCATCGGCGCGGAAACGCAATCGCCCGCGGTGCTGGAGATTTGCAAGCTCTATATCGAACGTATCGGCCAATATGCGCCGGCGCATTTGCCGCAAACCAAAACGGCCGAAGCGCTGCGTGAAACGGCAAAGAATGCCAAGGAAATGTTTACGCGCAAGCTGGATACGGAGCCTGTCATGGGCGGGCTGGGCCGCATTTTGCGTGATGCGATGATTGATGCGCAGTCCGGCGTTAACCATCCGCCGCAAAACGACAACCGTAAACAGCCCCCGAAACCGCCCAAACCGCCGCGTTAAACGGCGCCGCGCTGATTAGACGATGTGCCGGCGACACCACAGCATGATGGTTTCGGCAACAAAAAGCGCGTCGTCGCCGCGGTTTTCAAATAAATGTGTTGCTTCGTCATCGAGGCGGATGAGTTCCGCTTCCGCCGCCGCGCCCGCACGCGCGACGATGGTTTCGGCGTTGTCGTAGCTGACGATACGGTCATACGGGGCATGAAAAACCATCAGCTTTTGCGTCATCTGCGCCGTATCGTCGGCGACACGCTGCGACAGCATATCGGGTACGAAATGCGCGCCGAAGCGGTGCGGCGTGCCAAGGACATTGATGGTCGCGCCATCCGCGTTTTCTTCTATGTCGCCGTTACGGCGGAATTTGGCGATGACGGCTGCGGGGTCGGACGGGGAGCCGATAGTGGCCAGCAGCGCGATATCCGCCATATTCTTGACAGCCGACAGCGCGGCCGTGCCGCTGATGCTGTGGCCGATAAATATTTTCGGCGCCGCATATTGTGCGGACAGGAAATCATAAGCCGCCTGCATATCGGCAAGGCGTGTGGTGAAGTTGGTATCCACGGCTTTTCCCTCGCTGCCGCCGACGCCGGTGACGTCAAAACGCAGCATGGCCACGCCGTCTTCGGCCAGCGCGCGGCAGGTTTTGGCCGCGGCATGGGTTTCTTTGGGGCAGGTAAAGCAAGGGCCAAAAATGCCGTAGAACAAAGGCGTTTCGGCGGGCGCGTCCAGAATGGCGGCCAGCATCTGCCCGCGGCCGTTCGGAAAAGATATTTTGGTGCTTGTGCGTGTCATGCCGCGATTATAAAGAAAACAAAAAGCCGCAAGCAATAAAAATGCTTGCGGCTTTTTTGTTTGGTGCAATCAGGCGTTATTCGGCGGCAGGCGCGGTGGTTTCCGGAGCGGCAGGGGCCGCATCGCCGCCCTTGCGGAATTCGCCGCGTTTCTTAAATTCGCCGCCTTCCTTGCCTTTATAGTCGCCCCATTTGCCGCCGCGCTCTTCCACGCGTTCGCGCATTTTCTTTTTGAAGGCTTCTTGCTCTTCGGGGGTCATGCTATCGAACTTGGCTTTTTGCTCCTGATGCCATTTCTGGGTCAGCTTTTCATGGCGCGCTTTCAGCTCCGCTTTTTTCTCGTCGCTGAGGGCATCATAGGCGGCGCGGTTTTTGTCGCGCGCGGCCTTTTTTTCCTCGTCGCTCATGGCTTGCCAGGCTTTGCGTTTTTCTTCCATGTGGGCTTTGACCTGCTCTGCGTTCATGCCTTCAAGCTTGCCCAGCTCTTCTTCGCTCGGGATACCGAAGCCTTTGCCTTTTTTGCCTTTGCCGCGGCGTTCATGCTTGGCTTTGGTCTCGCCGCCCGCTTTTTCGCCTTCTGCGGCGGCTTTTTCCTGCACGGCGGGGGCGGTGGTTTCAGCCGTTTCTGCCTTGGCAGGGAAGCTGACGGCCAGACCGAAAGCCAGCGCAAGAGCGGGCAGAGCAGCCATTTTTAAGGAAACTTTACGCATCATATTGAATACTCCTTTGATTTATATAGAAACTTTTTGGCCGTTTGCTGTGGCCTTCCCCTATGTCACGGCAGAGGGGAACAAACCATGCGCGAAAAAGGTTTAAAAAAACGTGCCTATATCATACATAAAAACCAGCGTCCGCGCAGGGTTTTGCCGGGGCTGCCGTGACATATACGGTAGAGGCGCCAAACCCGCAAAACCCAGAGGATGCGTTGCGTGTTACAAATCAGACCATCGGACAGGCGGATGCAGGAGCCTTTGAACATAACCCAGAACATGGACGAGGCCCGTGATGACGCCCAGCTCATGTCCCGCATCGCCACGGGCGACCAGCGTGCCCTGCAGGCGCTTATGCAGCGTCACCTCGGCCGCACTGTGCGTCTGGCCGCGCGGGTGCTGGGCAGCACCGCCGCTGCCGAAGACGTGGCGCAGGATGCCTTTATCCGCGTCTGGAAACATGCGGACCGCTGGCAAAACCCGGACGAGGCGGGCGCCAAATTTTCGACCTGGCTTTACCGTATCGTGCTTAACCTTTGCATCGACGAAAAGCGCAAAAAAACTTTCGGCAATATCGACGACGTGCCCGAACAGGCAGACGGGGCGCCCGATGCCGAGCGCCAGATGCAGCGCCGCGAACAATCCGCGCGCGTGCAGGCCGCGCTCGCCGAGCTGCCGGAGCGCCAGCGCGCCGCGTTCGTTTTATGCTTTTATGAAGAATTCTCAAACCGCGAAGCCGCGGACATGCTGGGTATCAGCGTCAAGGCGCTGGAATCCCTCTTGGTGCGTGCACGCAAAACCCTGCGCGATATTTTGCAGGGCGAACGTGACGGCAGCGAACAGAACATCGGGGGATAAGCCATGATGACACGCGAAGAAATGAACGAACTTCTGGATATCCACGGGGCAGACCTGTCGCGCTGGCCGCAGGATAAAATGAAAGAGGCCTTGGCGTTGACCGCCAAAGACCCCGCCGCGCGCGCCGATTTCGACGCTGCGTTGCAGCTGGATGAATCTCTCTGGCTCTATACACCGGAAAAAAACGACACGGGCGCGCTTGAGGCGCGCATCCTTGCCGCGCTGGCGGATACGCCCGCAGCGGGCGCCGCTTCGGAAAAACAGGCGGAGCAAAGTGGGTTTTTCGGCTGGCGCGCGGCCTATATCTTTGCGCCGTCGGGGGCGCTGGTGGCGGCGGCGATTTTCGGCTTTGTCATGGGCATGCAGCCCGCGGCCAAGCAAGAGCTTCTGCTCAATCCGGTCTATTACCAGACGGAACAAATTCTGACAGACGACAGCACGCTTTATGACGGGAGAATTTTTTAAATGAAGCCGCAGAAACTAACCATCGTGCTGGCCGCCGGCCTGTTCTTGTCGCTGTCGGTGAATTTCTTTCTCGCCGGGCTTATGATTGGCGACGCGGTTACGCCTGCCGCGCCCGCCGCTGCGCAAGACAACACGCCTGCGCCCGAAGCACGCCCCGACCGCCGCGCGGAGTGGCAAAAACGCGAACAGGAATTGCACGCGGCGCTGAACGAAGCCGACCGCGCGGTCATGCTGACGATTAAGCAAAAATACGACCCGCTGTTCAACAGCCTGCGCGCCGATTTGGAACAGGCGCGCGGCAAGGTTGCGGGCGCGATGGAGGCCGAGCCGATTGACGAAGCTGTTCTTGACGACGCCATCGCTACAGAGGCCGCTATCAAATCGCGTATTCTGCAAGAAATGACGGCCGCGCGTATAGAAACCATGGGGCAGCTGTCGCCCGAAGGCCGCCAGCTTTTGCGCAAGATGATGCCGGCCCGCCGCGGTTTTGGCCGCGGGGAACCGCCGCCGGATGCGCCGCGCCCGCC
>DDBY01000068.1 GCA_002334985.1 Micavibrio sp. UBA2020 | reverse complement strand
ACAACCAGGCCGAGCGGTTTCGGGTTTGCGCCGTTGTTATAGGCAAAGGCTGTATCAAGAAAAAAGGGCGCCACAGCGCGTGCGCGGGTATCGAGCGGCATGGCAAGCGCCAGCGCATAGCCAAGCCGGTTGATATAGGTCTTGAGACTGCCCGCAAGGATATTGGCAATTTCGCCAGCCATGTCGGTGTACATCACCGCTGTGTTTTTTATGTCGTCGGGGTATATGTGTGCGCCTGCGAGCGAGAGCAGCTGCGGGTCAAAATCTATTATCACCTCGACGTTCAGGGGCGGGCCATGCGGCGCGCTGATGTTTTCACGCAGAACGGTAGCGCCTCGCACGGCTGCGGGGATAGCTGCATGTTCCGCAACTGTGTTTTCCAGCTGCCATCCGAACATGCCCGAAAAAGTGTCGCGCAGGGTTTGGCCGACAAGCCCTTCCATATCTTTTTTGGCCATATCTTTTTTTGCAGGCGTGTTTTGATGGAGGGACATGTTAAAGCGGCGCCCCCTGCTGCTGGCGGGTGCTGTCCAGCGTGCGCATGCGCGCAAGCCAGCTAACGATTTTTTGCAGGTTTTTGTCGAAGGTCTCGCGCGCCACAGGTTTGACGATATAGGCTGTCGCGCCAGCCTTCAAAGCCTCTATCACATGGCGCTCCTCGCTTTCGGCGGTGACCATGACAAGCGCGGTTGCGTCGTAATCCCTGCTTTCGCGCAGCTCCTGCATCTGGGCATATCCGGATTTTCCGGGCAAGTTCCAGTCAAAGAAAATGATGTCGTATTGGTGGAATTCCAGCTTGCCTTCCACTTCGCTGCAATCGGCGGCAAGGTCGATATGCTGAAATCCGTTTTCGCGCAAAAAGCTTTCAATCAGGCGGCGGATAACCATGTGGTCGTCCACGACAAGCGCCCTGAGCTGGCTGACGTCCAAATCGAACACGCAGGCATCCTCCCCCGTTGGTGAAAACCGGAATGTCTGTCTCTTTTATTGTATCAGATGCCGTGTTTGCACGGGGTTAAAACCGCGCTAAAATTTCTAACATATTGGCAGGGCAGGGCTTTTTGACGCGTCTTGTTCCGCCGCCGCGGCTTTGCCGCCGCCCCAGTCTTCCTGCCATAAATCCGGTTTTTCGTTTCGGAAACGCGTGGCCAGCTTAATGCAATCGGCGGCGGCGGGGCTTTGCGCGGGGGCGAGCATAACCACATCCACGCCGCGCGCACGCAGGAACTGCACGGTTTCATCGCTGCCCGCATTGGCGCAATCGCCAATGACCACGCGCGGAATGCCGAATTGCGCAATCGTGCCTGCGCACATAAAGCACGGCTGGAGCGTCGTATAAAGAACAGTAGCGTGGCGGCTTTTCATGCGTCCCGCGGCACGCAGGGCAGACATTTCGCCGTGCAGGATGGGGTTGCCTTCCTGCACCAGCATATTGTGCCCCTCGCCCAAGACCGCGCCCGTCTGGCCGTCCA
Source organism: Micavibrio sp. UBA2020 (assembly GCA_002334985.1). Taxonomy (GTDB): domain Bacteria; phylum Pseudomonadota; class Alphaproteobacteria; order Micavibrionales; family UBA2020; genus UBA2020. The sequence continues at coordinate 10,052 of DDBY01000068.1, read as the reverse complement.
CCAGCACGGCGCCGATGGGGCAACCGCCTTCGCTATAGCCTTTATGTGCCTGCAAATAGGCGCGGCGCATGAATTTTTCATCGTCTGCGGGTGTGATGGGCATGTTTTTCCCCTGATTAAGGCTATAAAAAAACGCATGCGCGTGATACAAACGTAGCGTTTTTTCAGCTTGCCGCCAACAGGAAAGCCCTCATGAACATCCCCCGTCGCCATACCCTTCTTGACCGCGCCCTGGCCGAGCGCATCCTTGTGCTGGATGGCGCCATGGGCACGATGATACAGGGCTATAAACTGGGGGAGGCCGATTACCGCGGCACACGCTTTGCCGACTGGCCGCGCGATATCAAGGGCAATAACGACATTCTGTGCCTGACGCGTCCGCAGGTGATTGAAGAAATACACAAGGCCTATCTGGATGCCGGCGCAGATATCATTCAGACCAATACATTCAATGCGAACCGCATTTCCCTTGCCGACTACGGTATGGAAGATTTGGCGTTCGAGCTGAACCGTGAAGCCGCCGCGCTGGCGCGCCGCGCGGCCGATGCCGCCTCGACGCCGGACAAGCCGCGCTTTGTCGCAGGCAGTATCGGCCCCACCAACCGCACGGCGTCTATTTCGCCAGACGTTTCAAACCCCGGCGCACGCAACGTGTCGTTCGATGAATTGGTGGCGGCTTATTACGAAGCTGTCTGCGGGCTTGTCGCGGGCGGGGCGCATATTTTGATGGTGGAGACGATTTTCGATACCCTCAACGCGAAGGCTGCCATCTTCGCCATCGAAAAATTCTGCGAAGAAAAAGGCGAGCGCCTGCCGCTGATTATTTCCGGCACGATTACAGATGCTTCCGGCCGCACGCTGTCCGGCCAGACGACCGAAGCCTTCTGGCATTCGCTGCGCCATGCGCGGCCGCTGGCAATCGGGCTTAACTGCGCGCTGGGCCCCAAGGACTTGCGTCCCTACATCGAAACGCTGGCGAACATTGCGGATACGCATGTCTGTGCCTATCCCAACGCGGGGTTGCCAAATGCCTTTGGCGGTTACGATGAAACGCCGGAGCAAATGATTGCCGAAATGCGCGAATGGATGCAGCGCAGCTTCCTTAATATTGTTGGGGGCTGTTGCGGCACCACGCCCGCGCATATCCGCGTGTTTGCGGAGGCTGTAAAAGGCCTGCCGCCGCGCGCCGTGCCGGAAAAGCCTGCGGCCTGCCGCCTTGCCGGGCTTGAAGCTTTCACGATTGACGATGATACCCTGTTCGTCAACGTGGGGGAGCGCACGAACGTCACCGGCTCCGCCAAATTCCGCAAGCTGATTAAAGAGGGGCAGTTCGAAGCGGCGCTGGCCGTGGCACGCGAACAGGTCGAAAACGGCGCGCAAATGATTGACGTCAATATGGACGAGGGTCTGATTGATTCCGTCGAAGCCATGGCGCTTTTCATGAACCTGATTGCGTCCGAGCCCGATATCGCCCGCGTACCCGTGATGATAGATTCATCGAAATGGGATGTTATCGAAGCGGGGCTGAAATGCGCGCAGGGGAAATGCGTTATCAATTCCATCAGCATGAAAGAAGGGGAGGCGGAATTTATCCGCCATGCCAAACTCGCCATGCGCTACGGCGCGGCGGTTGTGGTGATGGCCTTTGATGAAAAAGGGCAGGCGGATACGATTGAGCGTAAAGTTGAAATTTGCACCCGTGCCTATAAACTGCTGACCGAAACCATCGGCTTTCCTGCCGAAGACATCATTTTCGACCCGAATATTTTCGCCGTTGCAACGGGGATTGAAGAGCACGACCCCTACGGTCTTAACTTCATCGAGGCCACGCGGATTATCAAACAAACCCTGCCGCATGCGCTGGTGTCGGGCGGCGTCTCCAACGTTTCTTTCGCGCTGCGCGGCAATAACGAAGTGCGCGAGGCCATTCACGCCGTTTTCCTGTATCACGCCATCCGCGCCGGCATGGATATGGGGATTGTGAATGCAGGCCAGCTGGCGATTTACGAAGACATTCCGCGTGAACTGCGCGACGTTGTGGAAGACGTTATTCTCAACCGCCGCGCGGGCGCGACCGAAGACCTTTTGAAGCTGGCGGAAAAATACCGCAGCGACGGCAAGGTTGCGGAAAAAGTCGATGATGCCTGGCGCAGCCTGCCTGTTGAAAAGCGGCTGGAACATGCGCTGGTCAAGGGGATTGACGAATTTATTACCGAAGATACCGAAGCTGCCCGTCAGGCATCGGCGCGCGCGCTGGATGTTATCGAAGGCCCTTTGATGTCGGGCATGAATGTGGTGGGCGATTTGTTTGGCGCGGGAAAGATGTTTTTGCCGCAGGTGGTCAAATCCGCCCGTGTGATGAAAAAAGCTGTGGCCTATCTGCTGCCGTATATGGAGCAGGAAAAAGACAGCAAGGCGAAAAGCGCGGGTAAAATCCTGCTCGCCACCGTCAAGGGCGACGTGCATGACATTGGCAAAAATATCGTCGGCATCGTTTTCCAGTGTAACGGGTACGAAGTCATCGACCTTGGCGTGATGGTGCCGTGCGAAAAGATTCTGCAGGTGGCGCGCGATGAAAATGTGGATATTATCGGCCTTTCCGGTTTGATTACGCCGTCACTCGAAGAAATGACGCATGTCGCATCCGAAATGCAGCGTCTCGGCTTCACCGTGCCGCTGCTGATTGGCGGGGCGACAACGTCGGAGGTACATACCGCTGTCAAAATCGCGCCGAACTATGAACAGGGCGTTGTTTATGTGGCGGACGCGTCGCGTGCGGTGGGCGTGGTGAGCGCGCTTTTGAGCAAGACGCAAAAGCCTGAATATATCGCCGGCATCAACCGTAAATACGCCGAGATACGCGAGCGCTTTGCCGCGCGCGGGCCGAATAAAAAACTTATTCCGTTTGCACAGGCGCGCGCCAATGCCTTCCGTCCCGATTTTTCAGCCTATACGCCGCCAAGGCCGCTGAAGCCGGGGCTGCATGTGCTGGATGATGTGACGTTTGATGATTTGCGTCCCTATATCGACTGGTCGCCGTTTTTCTATACATGGGGGTTGATGATGAAATACCCCCGTATATTCGAAGACGGCAATATCGGCGAGGAAGCGCGCAAGCTGTATAAAGACGCGCAGGATATGATTGAAAAGTTCAAGACGGACGGGCGTATCCGTCCGCGCGGCGTTGTCGGTATTTTCCCCGCATCTTCCATCGACGAAGATATCGTTGTTTATGCGGACGATGCCCGCGCGGCGGAAAAAGACCGAATTATCGGCCTGCGCCAGCAGTTGGTGCGCGAAGGCGGCAAGCCGAATTACTGTCTTGCCGATTTTATCGCGCCTGCGGCATCGGGCACGGCGGATTATCTGGGCTGTTTTGCCGTGACATCGGGCGATGGGCTTGAACATATCGTGGCGGAGTACGAAGCCGCGCATGATTCATACGGCAGCATGATGGCCAAGGCGGTCGCCGACCGTTTTGCAGAAGCCTTCGCCGAATATTTGCACGAGCGTGTGCGCCGTGAATTCTGGGGCTATGCACCGGACGAGGCGCTGGATATCGACGGCTTGATTGCCGAGGGGTATCAGGGCATCCGCCCTGCGCCGGGTTATCCTGCCAACCCTGACCATACGCAAAAACTCGCGCTTTGGCGTTTGCTGGATGCGGAAAAGAATACGGGTATCCGCCTGACGGAAAGCCTTGCCATGTGGCCGGCGTCATCGGTCAGCGGGTTTTATTTTTCCCACCCCGACAGTTATTACCTGAGCGTCCATCAAATTGGCCGCGACCAGCTGGAAGACTATGCCCGCCGCCGCGGCATTGACGTGGCGGAGGCTGAACGCTGGCTCGCCCCTGTACTCGATATGTAATCGGAATTAAAGCCCGCGATACAAAAACCCGTAGTTGCTCAGGAATGAATTGAGCGAATGCGGGTTTTGTTTTTCAAGCGCGCGAAAAACGGCTTCGGGTATGTTGATGTCGCAGGCCGCCTCGATTTCCTTGAAAGACGGGGCGCTGTTCGCCTCCAGAATACGGTAGCCGTTTTCATCGAACAAAAGGTCAATGCCAGCGATATCCAGTTGCAGCGCACCTGCGGTGTCGATGGCGAGTTTTTGCATGTCGCGCGGCGCGTCGAACGGCGTGATGGTCATGTTCTGTTCGGCGTTGGATTTGAAAAGGCCGCCTTCGCTGCGGCGTTCGACTGCGGCAATAACTTCGCCAAAACAGACGACAAGGCGGGCATCGCGGCCGTGGCTGGCGCGAATGTATTCCTGAAAAATAAATTCGGAACCGCTGGCGGCAAGGTCGATAAGGCTGGCAAGGTCGTTAAAACGTTCGCGCGTTTCGCAAAGCATGACGCCGCTGCCGCGGTTGCCGCGCAGCGGTTTGACCACGGCGGGAAAGCCGATTTCACGCTCCACGAAATCCACATCCACCGGAAACTTGGCCAGAATGGTTTTGGGTACGGGCAGGTTTTTGGCGGCCAGAATTTGCTGGGTCAGCATTTTATCCGCGGCGGCCTCCATGCCGGGCGGGGCGTTGACGATACGAATGCCTTGATGTTCCATGTGGCGCAAAACGGCCAGCATGAAATAGCTGGTGTCGGAGCCGGTGCGCGAAATAATGAAATCCGGTTTTTCCAGTTGCTTGCCTTCGTAAACCGCGGACCAGTTGCTGTCTTTATCGACGACAAGGTCGAAGTTTTGCGGCTTCAACACCGCCAGTTCGATTTCCATGCGCGCCGCGGTTTCCATGAATTGCCGCACGGCATAAGCGCCCGGGTAATCGGAATGGGGGTCGGCATGAAAAAAAATCCAGCAGCGCATGGGCATCCTTTCGCTTTGAAGCGGGGTGAGTGTGGCTAAAGCGTGTGTTTTTTATGCAACAGATTATATCCAACCTTGCCGCGCATATCAATCGGCTTCGCGGTGCGGGCGATTCGGTATAAAAGGGCGTGAATTTTCGCCCGTGCGGGCGTTTGACGATATGAGGAAAAAATAAATGGAACTGCTGTCCTTTCTTCAGCTTCAAACCGCGGTGAACCCGCTGCTTATTTTCGGCATCGCGCTTATTTTCGGCGTTGCGGGCGGGATATGGGCGAACCGCATTCACTGGATGCCGACGATTACGGCCTTCATGCTGCTCGGTCTTATCATCGGGCCGAACGGGCTGAAGCTGATTTCAAAGCCGATGCTGGCGCAGTCTTCCGTTCTTATCGACATCGCGCTCGGCCTTATCATGTATAAACTGGGCACGATGCTGCACCCTTATGCGATGCTGCGCTCGCGCCGGCTTTTGTCGATGTCGCTGGCGGAAACGGCGCTCGGCTATGCCGCGGTTTTCGGCGCTGGTTTGTTTCTGGGGCTGGATACATTGGTCGCGGCGATGATTGCGGCGATTTCGGTTTCATCTTCGCCTGCCGTTCTGGTGCATGTGTCCGAAGAAATGCGCGCCAAAGGGCCGGTTTCTTACCGCGCAAAATCGCTGGTGGCGATGAACAACCTGTTCGCTTTTTTCCTGTTCACGCTTTCGCTGCCCTTCAGCATCGATGCGGCGGCGGGGGATTGGTCGATGGCGCTGGGCTTTCCGGCTTATCGCCTTTTGGGTGCTGTCGCCGTGGGGATTGCGGTGGCGTGGCTGGCCGTGCAGGTTGCGCGGCAACTGCGCGTGGGCGACGACCATTACCGCTTTGCGATTGTGATTGGCAGTGTGATGCTGACGCTGGGCATTTGCTTCTCGCTCAGCATGTCGGCGCTGTTTTCGCCGCTGGTGATGGGCATTGCTGTGCGCTGGTTTGAAACGTCCAAGCATAAAATTTCGCAGGTCGGGCTTGGCGAGGGGGGCGATTTGTTTTTTATCGTCCTGTTCGTGATGGCGGGCGCCAAGATTGATTTGGCCAATTTGTGGGCGCTGGGGCTGGTGCCGATTATGCTGGTGCTGTGCCGCGGCTTTGGGAAAACGGCGGGGCTTTATCTGGCGGGGCGTTTCCATGGTGTGGATGATAAAGCCTCCGCCGCTGCCAGTATGATGCTGATGCCCATGGCGGGTATGGCTATCGGTCTTGTTTCGACCACCATGAAACTGGCGCCGGAGGCAGGCAGCATTGTGGCGACGGTGACCTTCGGCATGGTGGCGATACTGGAAAGCATCGGGCCGTTTCTGGTGACGCGCGCGCTTGTGCTTTGCGACGAGGCGGGCAAGCTCGACCCCGAAACGGACGAGTGGCAGGAAGCGTCCGGAACCTAAGCTCCATGGCCTCCTGCCACCCGCGGGTGTTCAGGTTGCTGGCGTATTAATTGCGCAGCAGATTTTCCCAGATGCGGCCATAAGCTTGCACCACTTCGGCGGGGCAGGCAAAGGACACATAGGTGTGCGCGGTTTCGGGAATGTTGAATTCCGGCGCACTCTGGATGTCGTTCGACAGATACGTTGCGGTATCTTTATGCGTCGGTATCTGGCCGGAGAATTCAGAATATTGCGCCTGATTTTGCGGGCTCATCACAAAAGCGATGAACTTGGCGGCGCCTTCTGTATTCTGCGCATTGGCGGGGATAGCAAGGCTGTCCATCCAAAGCTCCACACCTTCAACCGGATAGATGTATTTCAAGTCCGGGTTTTCCTGACGGGCGGTATAGACGTCGCCGCTCCAGGCCATTTGCATGGCAACTTCGCCGGCGGCCATGCGCTCGAAATAGCCGTCGGAGCCGTAAAGCTTCACCTGCGGACGCTGGCCGACCAGAAGGTTCTGCAGCATTTTCAGCGTGTCTTCGCTGCCGTCGCAGTTTTTGCGGCCGATGGCGATGGAGGCAAGCGCCATCACGGTCGATGTGTCGTCAAGAACGCCAAGGCTCGGCGCTTCGTCCGTCGGGCGGTCAAAGAATTGCGACCAGCTGGTGATGTCTTCGCTGACCAGTTTGGTATTCACCGCAATGCCCGTCGTGCCGTAAAACAGCGGCATGGCGTAATTATAATTCGGGTCATAGACGGGCTCTTTGATGTTCTCGGTCAGGTTTTTACCGATGGCCGAGACGCTTTCCGGCAGGGGCTGGAGCAGTTTTTGTTCCAGCAGAAGCGGCACATAGTTGCCTGACGGCGCGACGATGTCGTAGCGCGCGCCGGATTTCAGTTTGGCCATCAGCGCATCGTTGCTGGAATAAATTTCGGTGACGACCTTGATGCCGGTTTCCTGTTCGAATTTTTTGAAAAGTTCGCTGTCGGCATAGGTGTCCCAGATATAGACATAGAGCTTCGGCCCGCTGTTTTGCGCAGCGTAGAAAAGCCCCCCGGCGAGAAGTCCGACGACCAGTATGATGCCGATAAGTGCCGATGGTTTAACGTTCATGGTTAAATCACTTTCTTGCGGTTGATGATATATGACAGGAGTACGATAAAAATAGAAAACGCCAGCAGCATGGATGCGGCGGCGTTGATTTCGGGGGTGATGCCGCGTTTGACCTTGCTGTAGATTTCAACGGGCAGAGTGCTGGCGCCGGGCGGGGCGACCATCAGTGTGATGATGAAATCGTCGAGGGAGGTAATAAAGGCCAGCAATGCGCCGGAAAAAATCCCCGGTGTCAAAAGCGGCAGCGTGACATGGCGGAAGGCTTGCCATTCGTCTGCATAAAGGTCTTTGGCCGCTTCGGACATGCTTTTGGGAATGGTCGCAATCCGTGCGCGGATGGGGGCATAGGCGAAGGGAATGCAAAATACGATATGTGCGATAAGCACGTTGATAAGGCCAAGGCGCAGGTTGATGGCCGCAAAAAAAGCCATGGTGGTCACCGCAATCACAATTTCCGGCACCAGCAGCGGCAGTGCCATCATGGTATAGGACGCGGTTTTGACCGGCTTCGGCACGCCGCCGCCATGCAGCGCCAGCGCCGCGGCAAGCGCGATGACCGTGCCGATAAACGTTGCCCCGACGGCGACGATAAGGGAGTTCATGGTCGCGCGTTGCAGGTCATGATTGCCAAGCGCGCGGGGATACCATTCAAAGCTGAAGCCTTCCCAGACGGTCACCAGCCTGCCGCTGTTGAACGAAAAGGCGATAACCGCGAAAATAGGCAGGTACAAAAACGCAAGACCAAGCCATGTGACAAGGCCGAAGCCGGGCATGTTTTTGGGGTTTGCTTTCATCCGACCACCCCTTTCAGCCCTTGGCCGCGGCGGGCGATAAGCATCAGCCCTATCATGACAAAGGCGATAAGCAATACCGAAATCGCCGCGCCAAAGGGCCAGTTGCGCGCCATGCCGAACTGGTTTTCAATCAGGTTGCCGAGCATCATGTTGCGCCCGCCGCCCAAAAGGTTCGCCGCAAGGAAAGAGCCGATGGTCGGAATGAAAACAAGAATAGTGCCGCCGACAATGCCGGGCACGCTGGCGGGCAATACGACATGCCACAGGATGCGCAGGCGGGTGGCGTAGAGGTCTTGTGCGGCCTCTACCAGCCGCCAGTCCATGCGCTCGAGGCTTGAATAAATCGGCAAAATCATAAAAGGCAGATAGCTGTAAACAAGCCCCATGCCGACGGCATAGGGGTTGTACAAAAGCTCCAGCGGTGTATCGATGATGCCCGTTTCAAGAAGGCCGCGGTTTACAAGCCCGTTGCTGCGCAGGATAAGTATCCAGGCATAGGTGCGTATCAAAAGGTTTGTCCAGAACGGGATGGTGATAAGTATCATCCACGCATCGCGCTGGTGCGCGGGGCGTGTCGCCATGAACCACGCCATCGGAAAGCCGATAACCAGGCAGGCCAGCGTCGCCATCACCGCAAGCTTGGTCGAACCGAAAATGATTTCGAGGTACCGTGTATCCCATTGCAGATTGCCGTCGAGGTCGGCGGAGTATAAAAACTGCTGATAGCCGGAAAGGGAAAATGCAGGCTTCACGCCGCCCATCGGGTCGGGCGCCATGAAGGAATAACCAAGCGCGATGCAAAGCGGCGCCATGAAAAATACGGTCATGACCGCAAGGAAGGGCAGCAGCAATTTGGTGCCGGATGACAGCCGCATCACGATGCGCACCGGATAAGCATGTCGGGGAGGAGTGCGACACGCACACGCGCATCGACGCCAACGGGAAGCTTTTCGTGGTCTGCCACGGTCACGGTCTCGCCGCTATCAAGCGTGACCTGATAATAAGTGACAGCACCGTGGTACGACAGCGCATCCAGCTTGCCATGCACGATAGGCCCCGCAACGTCCGGCTGCTGGCCTTCGCGGATAAGCAAGGTGGCGTCTTCGGGGCGGAAACCGATGTGGCCGCTTTCGCTGAGCCCGAGGCTGGGCGCGGCAACGAAGTTGCAAATACCGATAAAATCGGCGACGTAGCGCGAAACAGGGCGGTGATAAATTTCCTGCGGCGTGCCCAGCTGGCCGATGCGTCCGCGTTCCATCACCGCAATGCGGTCGGACATCGATAGCGCTTCTTCCTGGTCATGGGTGACGAAGATGAAGGTGATTTCGGTTTCGCGCTGCAGGCGTTTCAGCTCTATCTGCATATCCTTACGCAGTTTGTAGTCCAGTGCGGAGAGGGATTCATCGAGCAAAAGAATTTTCGGACGGTTTACAAGCGCGCGCGCCAGAGCCACACGCTGCTGCTGCCCGCCCGACAGTTCGGACGGATAGCGCGCACCGAAGTTTTCCATGCGCATCAGCGCAAGCGCTTCGGCGGTGGCCTTTTCTATGTCTTTGGTATCTTTGCCCTGCATGCGCATGCCAAAGCCGATATTGTCCGCAACGGTCATGTGCGGAAATAGCGCATAGCTTTGAAACACGGTATTCACGGGGCGTTTGTTCGCGGGCAACCCGGCGATGTCAACGCCGTCGAGAAGAATTTTCCCCGCATCGCAAGATTCAAGCCCTGCAATTAAACGCAGCAGCGTGGTCTTGCCGCAACCTGACGGGCCGAGCAGGGTGAAGAATTCATTCTCCCGCACATTCAGCGACAAATCGTCCACGGCGCGCACGGGGTTTTGCGCGCTGCCAAAAAATTTCGTAACGGATTGAATAACAAGACGGTCTGACATGCCGTGATAATATTACGTTCGGCT
>DDBY01000095.1 GCA_002334985.1 Micavibrio sp. UBA2020 | reverse complement strand
AACATGGATGCGCGACCCGTACCAAATTTACGCGCAGTATATTTTAAACCTGCGGGCTTTCGACCCCATCGACGCCGACCCGGGCGGGGCGGAACGCGGCACGTTTATCCACGCGGCGCTTGAAAAATTCATCGATGCCTATCCGGACGTGCTGCCGCCGGATGCGGAACATAAACTGCTGTCCTTCGGGCGTGAATCTCTGGTCGATTTGCGGGTGCCGCAGGATGTCGAGGCGTTCTGGTGGCCGCGATTTGAAAAAATCGCCCATGAATTCGTACGGCAGGAAAATGAATGGCGGCAGGATGCGAAACCTTTCGCAACCGAGGTGGACGGCAAATACGAATTTGCTGCAAGCGGCGGCCCCTTCACGCTGAGCGGCAAGGCCGACCGCATCGACCGCATGACGGCGGGCGGCTATGCGATTATTGATTATAAATCCGGCGGCACGCCCGGCAAAGGTGAAGTGCGGCAGGGCATCGCGCCGCAATTACCGCTCGAAGCGCTTATGCTGCGCGCGGGCGCGTTTGAAGGCATCAGCGCAGGCGACACAGCGGAGCTGATGTACTGGCGCGTCACCGGCAGCGGACAAAAGCCGGTCGAGCGCGTGACGTTTGCCGACGGTAAACCCAGCATTGCCGAAATGACCGATGCGGCGGCGGCGGGCTTGGCCGCGCTGGTTGAAAAATTCGACGATCCGAATACGCCCTATCTCAGCCAGCCGCGCGCGGAGGCGAAACCGAAATTTTCCGACTACGAACATCTGGCGCGCGTGCGCGAATGGGCCGTCGGCGGCGATGACGGGGAGGATGGAGCATGAGCGCCAATCAAACCCATATAACCGCGCAAACCGCGCTGCCTAAAGATGCGGGCGCAGACCAGGCCGCGGCGGCAAACCCTCTCAAAAGCGTATGGGTGGGCGCATCGGCCGGTACGGGCAAGACCAAGGTTTTGATTGACCGCGTTTTGCGTCTGATGCTCCCGCGCGCGGGCGGCGATGCCAAAACCGCAACGCGGCCGGAGCGGGTTTTGTGCCTGACCTTTACCAAGACAGCAGCGGCAGAAATGTCGAACCGCATCTATAAACGCCTTGCCCGCTGGGCGGTGATGGAGGAGGGGAAGCTCGCCGAAGACCTCTCCGCCCTTATCGGCGGGGCTGCCGATGCTGTGACGTTGCGTGAAGCGCGCAGGCTTTTCGCCCGTGTGCTCGATACGCCGGGCGGGCTGAAAATCATGACCATCCATTCGTTCTGCCAGTCGGTGCTGAAGCGCTTTCCGGTCGAAGCCGGACTGCCCCCGCACTTCGAGCTGATGGACGAGCAAAGCGCGATTGAATACCTGCTGAATTGCCAGCGCGGCATGATTGCGGCCGCGCGCGCTACGCCGGATTCGCCGGTGGCGGAGGCGTTTGCGACGCTGGCCTTGTATCTTAATCAGGAAGATATGTCGGGGCTGATGGCGCAAATCATGGCCAAGCGCAGTCTTTTGGAAGCCATCTTGCGCAAGCATGGCGATGCAGCGGGCGGGGCAGCCGGTACGGTCGCGGCTGTTTGCCGTCATCTGGGCGTCACGCCGCAAACGCGTGAAGAGGATATTTTGCGCGGTGTCGGCGATATTCCTGCGGAAAACGAAGCCAAACTGCGCCGCGTGCTGCGCGCGATGCTGGAGGGCAGCACGCGCGACAAGGGACGTGCGGCGAGTTTGCAGATATGGCTTGAACAGCCGGCGCGCCGCGGTGCTTTGCTCGGCGTTTACCGCCGTGCCTTTTTTAACGGCGATGGGGAAATTTTTGCGACCTTGGTGACCAAGGGTGTTGTTGGCGCCTGCCCCGATGCCGTGGAAATTCTGACCGAAGAAGCAGAACGTCTGGCCGGAATTGAAGAAAGGCTCAAGGCAATAAGGCTGGCGCGGCTGAACGCGGCGTTGCTGACGGTATCTGCCGAAATGATTGGCCGCTATGACGCGCACAAGGCGGCGACGGACAGGCTGGATTTCGATGATTTGATTATCCGCACGTCCACACTTCTGGATGCGCCGGGCATGGTCGGCTGGGTTTTGTTCAAACTGGACGAAGGTATCGACCATATTCTGGTGGACGAGGCGCAGGATACCAGCCCCGCGCAATGGCGCGTGGTGCGCGCGCTGGCAGGTGAATTTTTCGCAGGCGCGGGCAGCCGTGATGACAATGTGCGCACGCTGTTTGTGGTCGGCGATGAAAAACAGTCTATTTTCAGTTTTCAGGGCGCAGACCCCGCGGCCTTTGCGCAAATGCAGGATTATTTCGGCCGTAAAGTGACCGCGGTGCAGGATGGGTGGGAGATTTTCCTTGAATATTCCTTCCGCTCCACCCGCACGGTGCTGGAGGTCGTCGATGGCGTTTTTGCGCCCATTACCGCCCGCCGCGGCGTTGTGGCCGATATCGCGCGCGAAGTTCTGCACCGCCCCTTCCGCGACGGGCATGCGGGGCTGGTTGAAATCTGGCCGCTGGTGCAAACGCAAAAAGCCGAAGACGGCGGCGCATGGCGCATGCCCGTCGATATCGAAGCGGGCGATAATGCCGCAAGCCGTCTTGCCCGCAAAATCGCCGGGACGGTACGCGGCTGGATAGAGCGCGGGGAGATACTGGAAAGCAAAGGCCGCCCCATCCGTGCAGGCGATGTGATGATACTGGTGCAATCGCGCGGCGCGCTGGTGGAGCTTATCATGCGCGCGCTGAAAGAAGCGCAGGTGCCTGTCGCCGGCATCGACCGCATCACGCTGAGCGAAGAGGTGAGCGTGCTCGACCTTCTGGCTGTTGCCGGATTTGCGCTGCAAACGCGTGATGATTTGACACTGGCAACGGTTTTGAAATCGCCGCTGGTGGGCATGGACGAAGAAGAGCTTTTCGATTTGTGCTATGGCCGCCCGCATGGATTGTGGCAGCGCCTGCGCGATGCACGCCCCGATATCGCGCTCTGGCTGCAAAAGCGTATCGAGCGCAGCGGTTATGCGACGCCCTACGAATTTTTTGCGGAGATTTTGAACACGCCCTGCCCCGGGGATAGCGTTTCGGGCCGCCGGGCGCTGTTTGGCCGTCTCGGCTATGACATACAGGATGCGGTGGATGAATTCCTCAGCCGCTGTTTGCATTTCGAACAGTCGCATACGCCTGCGCTGCAGGCTTTTTGCGACTGGTTCTTGCGTGGCGAGTCGCAAATCAAACGCGAACAGGATGCGCATAAGGCCGACCAGGTGCGTATCATGACCGTGCATGCATCCAAAGGGCTGCAGGCGCCCATCGTGTTTCTGCCGGACACGGTCAAGATTTTGCACGACCACAACAAGGGCCGCGTAAGGCTGCTGTGGCCGGAAGAAGACGTGGATGGCAATTCCGGCAGCATCGACGTGCCGCTGTGGTCACCACGGCAGGAATTTGACGCTGGTGTGTACGAGCGCGCGCGCGAAGCCGCCGCCGAAAAACAGATGGAAGAATACCGCCGCCTGCTTTACGTCGCGCTGACGCGGGCAGAAGACAGGCTTTATATCGCAGGCTACCGCGGGCGCAACAAGGCAAAGGATGGCTGCTGGTATAATCTGGCGGCCGACAGCTTCCCCGCGGCTGCGCAGAATGTGCCGTTTGAAATGGATGGCGCACCGCTTGCGGATGCGGAGGGGAATATTCTTTATGCCCGCCGCCTTGCGCATGCGCAAACCGTGCCCCCGCAAAAAGCGCAGGAAGCGCAGGCAGGCGCAGCGGCCGACGCCGTGCGCCAGCCGCTGCCCGATTGGGCACGCACAGCGCCGCAGGCTGAGCCCGTGCCGCCCGTGCCGCTTGCGCCATCAAAACCGGGCGAGGACGAGCCTGCGGCCAAAAGCCCGCTCGGCACCGACGACAGCTGGCGCTTCCGCCGCGGCGTGATTGTGCACCAGCTTTTGGAGATTTTGCCGCAGCTGCCCGCGGCGCGGCGTGAAACGGCGCTGCTGCGCTGGCTCGCCCGCCCTTCGCTGGGGATGGAGGAGGCGGAGCGCAAAGCTTTTGCCGCCGAGGTTATGGCCGTTTTGACGCATCCCGATTTCGCGGAAATTTTTGCGCAGGGCGCGCGCGCCGAAGTGCCCGTCGTGGGGCTTGCGGGGCAGGTATCGGCTTCGGTGCCGCAGAAAGTATTGTCGGGTCAAATCGACAGGCTTTGCGTCGGCGAGACGGAGGTGCTGGTGGTGGATTTTAAAACCAACCGCCCGCCGCCTGTGGACGAATCAAAAGTGCCTGCGGTCTATCTCAAGCAAATGGCGGCTTACCGCGATATTTTACGAAAAATATATCCGGATAAGACTGTGCGCACAGCCCTTCTGTGGACGGACGGGCCTTATTTGATGCCGCTTTCGGATAATCTGCTTGACCCCCATGCGCCATAAGTTAGGGTAAACCCACGCCGAATATACCGATGATGCCGCAAGTAAAGGCAAAATCGTGCGCAGCGATGCCGCGCCGGCCTGATAGAAACAGCGCGTAAGGGCGCGAAAGGAAATTCCCATGTCTGGTTTTGTGACCCCTGTCAACGAGGCGAATTTTGAGAAAGAAGTCCTGAAATCAGACAAGCTGGTGCTTGTCGATTTTTATGCCGATTGGTGTGGTCCGTGCAAATCGCTGGCGCCGCGTCTGGAAAAATTCGCCGAAGCGCATCAGGCCGATGTGAAGGTTGTGAAAATCAACGTGGACGAAAACCCGAAGCTTGCCGCCGCTTTTGGTGTGCGCTCCATCCCCATGCTGGTGACGATGAAAGATGGGGAAGCCGTTTTCAAAGCCATGGGTGCCGTCCCCGATACGACGCTGGAAAATATGTGCAAGCAGTCTTTACAAACCCAGAATGCAGACGATATTAAAAACAGACAGACACAAGACCCCTTCAACCGGCCGAAACCGCCGAGGCTTTGAAAGCGGGCTGCAAACAGCCAAGCGACTATAAACACGAGATAAAACAAACATAAGGAAAGGATAGCGACATGGGCGCACAGCAAGTAACCGATGCAGAATTCGAACAGGAAGTCCTCAAGGCGAGCGGCCCCGTACTGGTGGATTTCTGGGCGGAATGGTGCGGCCCGTGCCGCGCGCTCGGCCCCAGCGTGGATGCGCTGGCCGCGGAAAAAGGCGGCGCGCTGAAAGTCGTGAAAGTGAACATCGACGATAACCCGAACGCCCCGACGAAATACGGCGTGCGCTCTATCCCCACACTTTTGCTGTTCAAAGACGGGCAAGTTGTGGCGCAGACGGTGGGCTCCATGGCGAAATCCGACCTTGTGAAATGGGTTGATGGCGCGCTTTAATCGCCCCGCGGTCTTGATAAAAAGCCCCCTTGGAAAAGGGGGCTTTTTTCATGGACTTGCCCCTGCACGCGCGGCGAGGGCGGCGTTTTTGTTTGACGCTTGGCCTGCACGCCTGTCATCATTAAAGAAGAACCGGAAACAAAGGACAGCGCAGCGCGTGGACAATAAAACAGAAATGAAACCCGCACAGGGCAAGCCATCGCCCATAAAGGGCTTCGCGATTTTGTCAGTGGCGGCAGCGCTGGTGATGATGGTGACGGTTTTTGCGCCGCAGACGCGCACGGCGGGGGCGGAGGCCGTACTGCCGCATCTTGAAACCATGGACGATGTCGCGCGCGCGGTGGGCTCCACCGATGCGCCGGTTTTATTGCAGTTCGACGCCAAGTGGTGCGGCTATTGCCGCGCGCTGCAGCCGCATTTGCAAAAGCTGCGTGAAAAGAATTTGCAGTCCGAACTGCACATGTACCAAATCGACATTGATAAATCAAAAGAGCTGGGCGTTGAATTCGGCGTGCGCTCCTTGCCGACAATCTTTATTGTCCACAAGGGCGAGGTTGTCGCCTTCAAGCGCGGCGGCATGGACGAAGACGAATTGTTCGCGTGGGTCGATGAAGTGCGCCAAAAAATCCGCAAGGGATGATAAAACCGCCCAACAAAAAAGCCCCGCGCATTGCGGGGCTTTTTTCGTTTTGTGCGGCGGCGATTAGCCGGACTTGGCGGGCGCCAAAATCATGATAACGCTGTTGCCTTCGGCGCGGACGTCCATTTCAACCTTGCCCACATCGGAAAGCTCTTCCTTGATGCGGCGGATGATGGCGTAGCCGATTTCTTTATGCTCCGCCTCGCGGCCGCGGAATTGCAGGGTGAAGCGCACTTTGTCGCCGTCTTCGAAAAACCGGCGGGCGGAGCGCATCTTGACCTGAATGTCGTGCTCTTCAATGTTCGGGCGCAGTTTCAATTCTTTGGTCGTAACGATTTTCTGGTTTTTGCGCGCGGCGGCATCTTTTTTCTGCTGCTCATAGCGGAATTTGCCGATGTCGCCGATTTTGCAAACGGGCGGTTCCGCATTGGGGGAGATTTCAATGAGGTCGAGACCAGCCTCTTCGGCGGCCGTGACGGCTTCGCGCACGGTCATCACGCCGACCATTTCGCCGTCTTCGTCAATCACGCGGACTTTATCGGCGCGGATCTGGTTGTTGATGCGGGGGCCGTCTTGGTGCGGCGTCGGTTTATGAAAGGTAGCGATGGTATCTCTCCATAAGTTGTCAAAAAATCAAAAAGTAGTTCGTCGCCGGTCTGCTGTTAAATCCGGTGCAGGCTTTTGCCGCGCATCCGGTTTTAACGGCTGAATCGTGTCAGGCGGGCGGCTGGGCGTCTTCCGCGATTTTACGAATAGCTTCGTCAAGTGCAAGCACTTCTTGGGCGTCACTGCCAAGGCGGCGGATGGCGACTTTGCGCTCCTCTGCCTCCCGTTTGCCGACAACCCAGATTTGCGGCGCTTTTTGTAGGCTATGTTCGCGGATTTTATAGTTAATTTTCTCGTTGCGGGTGTCCAGATGGGCACGGATACCGGCTTTTTTGAGCGTCTCCACAACCTGTTTGGCATAATCATCCGCATCCGAGGTGATGGTCGCCACCACGGCCTGCACAGGGGCCAGCCACAGCGGGAACTTGCCTGCATGGTGTTCGATAAGGATACCGATAAAACGCTCCAGCGAGCCCAGAATGGCGCGGTGGAGCATCACGGGGCGGTGGCGCTGGCTGTCTTCGCCGATATAGCTGGCGTCCAGACGCTCCGGCAGGTTGAAGTCCAGCTGCAGCGTGCCGCATTGCCATGTCCGGCCGATGGCGTCGGTCAGGTGAAACTCGACTTTGGGCCCGTAGAAGGCGCCTTCGCCCGGCAGCTCTTCGAACGCAAGGCCAGCGCCCGTGAGGGCGGCGCGCAGGGCGTTTTCGGCGCGGTCCCAGACTTCATCGCTGCCAAGGCGCTCGTTCGCGCCCGGGCGCAGCGCCAGCTTGACGGAGATTTTGTCAAAGCCGAGGTCGCGGTAAACGCCGAGCTGCAGTTTGAAATAATCAAGCGCTTCTTGTTCCACCTGGTCTTCGCGGCAGAAAATATGCGCATCGTCCTGCGTGAACTGGCGCACGCGCATGATGCCGTGCATCGCGCCCGAAGGCTCGTTGCGGTGGCAGCAGCCGAATTCCGCCATGCGGATGGGCAGGTCGCGGTAGGATTTCAAACCCTGATTGAAAATCTGCACATGCGCGGGGCAGTTCATGGGCTTGATGCCCATCATCTTTTCGCCGTCGCCATGGGTGTCGCGCACCTTGAACATGTTGTCGCCATACATGTCCCAGTGGCCGGAGGCTTTGAACAGGGTGCTGTCGAACATCTGCGGCGTTTTGACTTCCTGATAGCCTGCGCCCTGAATGCGCGCGCGGATGAAATTTTCAAGTGCGCGCCAGATGGTATAGCCCTTGTCGTGCCAGAACACGCTGCCGACGGATTCTTCCTGCATGTGGAACAAATCCATTTCTTTGCCGATTTTGCGGTGGTCGCGCTTTTCGGCTTCTTCCAGCATGTGCAGGTGGGCGTCCAGCTCTTTCTGGTCGCGCCAGGCCGTGCCGTAAATGCGCTGCAGCTGCGCGTTTTTCGCATCGCCGCGCCAATAGGCGCCCGCGACTTTCATCAGCTTGAATGCCGTGCCGACATGGCCGGTCGAAGGCAGGTGCGGCCCGCGGCAGAGGTCATACCATTTGCCCTGACGGTAGATGCTAATCTCCTCGCTCTCCGGCAGGTCGCGGATAAGCTCGGCCTTGTACTTCTCGCCGATGCCTTCGAAATGCTTCATCGCCTCGTCGCGCGCCCAGACTTCGCGGGTGAAGTTTTCGTTGCGCGCCACAATCTCGCGCATCTTGGCTTCGATTTTGGGGAAGTCTTCGGTTGTGAAGGGCTCCGCACGGGCGAAGTCATAGTAAAAACCGTTGTCGATAGCAGGGCCGATGGTGACCTGCGTGCCCGGGAACAGCTCCTGCACCGCCTCCGCCATCACATGGGAGGCGTCGTGGCGGATAAGCTCAAGCGCGTCGTCCGACTTGCGGGTAATAATTTCGATTTTGCCGCTTTTGTTGAGCGGGCGGCCAAGGTCATAGGTAACGCCGTCCAGCTTGACCGCCAGCGCGGCCTTGGCAAGGCCTGCGCCGATGGACGCGGCGACTTCGGCGCCCGTGACAGGCGCGGTGAAGGTCAGCGTCTTCCCGTCGGGGAGGGTAAGCTGTATATCCTTCTGCTGTGCGTCCTGCGGTGCCGTTTTCATCTCAAGAATCCGTTGTTAAGGGGTTAAAAAACAAGGTTATAATGTCCGCCCGTGCTGCGCGGCTGTCAAGCTGTTTCCCCGCGATTTCGCTGGAAATCCGCCATTTTTAAGAGTAAAAGCAAGGATACCGCGCAAAAGCGCGCGCCACATGGCGCAAACCGGCAGAAAACACAGCCAACGGGGGATTTTGGCGATGGTTTCAATAACGGGTCTGAATATTGCAACGGGAATGTCGAAAATGATGAAAACCTGGGATAGCGCGAGCCTGACGTTTCGCCGCTTTGTCGAGCAAAACCACGCGCCGGTGATTTTGCAGGTTGTGCCCGCGCTGAATTCGGGCGGTGTTGAACAGGGCGTTATCGATATCAACGCGGCCATCGTGCGCGCGGGCGGTAAATCCATCGTGGTGTCGTCGGGCGGGTTGCGCGCGCATGAAATCACCAAGGCGGGCGGCGTACATATCGAAATGCCCGTGCATAGCAAAAACCCGCTGGTCATGGCCGCCAACGTCGGACGTCTGCGCAAACTGATACGCGACATGAACGTCGATATCGTGCATGCCTGCAGCCGCGCCCCGGCCTGGAGCGCAGGCCGCGCCGTCGCGGGCACACAGGCGCGCTATGTCACCAGCTGCCATGCCGCGCACAAACTGGGCGGCATGCTGAAACGCGCCTATAACGCGGCGATTGCGAAGGGTGAACGGGTGATTGCGGTATCGCATTTCCTTGCCGACTACCTGGAGCAGAATTACAAGGTTGACCCGAATGTTTTGCGCGTCGTGCACCGCGGCGTTGCGATTGAAAAATTCCATCCCAATTCCGTCACGCCGGACCGTCTTATCCGTGCATCGCAGATGATGCGCATTCCAGAAGGCGCGGCCGTGGTCATGCTGCCTGCGCGCATCAGCCGTATCAAGGGGCACATGTTCCTGCTCGACGCGATTGCGGCGCTGGGCAAGAAAGATTTGTTTTGTTTGTTCGTCGGCTCCGACATCGGCAACGAAGCTTACCGCAAGGAGCTGGAGGAATATATCGCGGCCAAGGGCCTTGGCAGCGCGTCGCGCATCATCACCAACTGCGACGATATGCCTGCGGCCTATATGATTTCGACGGTCGTTGTCTGCCCGTCGCTGGTGCCCGAAGGTTTCGGCCGCGTGCCTATCGAGGCGCAGGCCATGGGCCGCCCCGTTATCGCCACCGACCATGGCGGCACGCGCGAAACCATTTTGCGCGACGAAACCGGCTGGCTGGTCGCCCCGGGCGATGTGGATGCGCTGACGCGTGCGCTGCACGAAGCCATCAGCCTTGACGCCCGCGGCCGTGCCATGCTGGCCACGCGCGGCATGGCGCATGTGGCGCATCATTTCACGAACGAGCAGATGTGCGAAAGCACGCTGGACGTTTATGCCGAATTGCTGGGTACGGGCGCGGGCGTGAAAGCTTTGCCGTCCAACGACAGTTTCAGCATTTCCGAAGCAGACCGCGCAGCGGGCTAAAGGCGTCGGGGCAGGCGATTTGGACAGGCGGGCATGCAGCCAAAAATCCGCGAAAAAATTCTGGTTATCAAACTAAGCGCGCTGGGCGATTTTCTGGTCGCGCTGGGGCCCATGGCGGCTATCCGCCGCGCGCATCCGGATGCGCATATCACCGTCATGACCACGCGCCCTTTCGCCGATATGGCCAGCCGCAGCGGCTATGCCAACGCGGTCGAGGTGGTAACACGCGCGAAGTTCTATGAAATCGGCGCATGGCTGCGCACGGCGCGGTTTTTGAACAGGGGCGGGTTTGACCGGGTCTATGATTTGCAGCTGAACGGCCGCAGCAACAATTATTTCCGCCTGATGCTGAAAAAACCGCAGTGGTCGGGAATTGCGCCCGGTGCATCGCACAACTACGCCGCCGAAAATCCGGCATGGCGCCAGATGCACGCCTTCGCGCGCCATAAAACAATGCTGGCGGCGCTGGGGCTCGATGTCGCCATTCCCGATATCGGCTGGATGAAAACGGATGTGTCGCTGCTCGCGCCTCAGTCCCCTTATGTGCTGTTGGTGCCGGGCTGCGCGCCGCAGCATCCGTATAAACGCTGGCCAGCCGTCAAATACGCGGCGCTGGCCATGAAATTGCAGCGGCAGGGCTACCACGTCGCGCTTCTGGGCACGGCGGCGGAGCATGAAGCCATTGCCAAAATCAAATCCGCTGCACCCGAATGTATCGACCTTTCGGGGCGCACCTCGCTTTACGACATTGCGTCGCTGGCTTTCGGCGCGGCGGGGGCCGTCGGCAACGACACGGGGCCGTCGCATCTGATTGCGCTTGCGGGCTGCCCCATCGTCGCGCTGTTTTCGGGTGTGACCGACCCTGCGCTCAGCGCGCCCACGGGGGCGGCGGTGACGGTCATTCAATCCGAAGACATTGCGGATATATCCGTCGATGACGTCATGAAGGCGCTGCATCCGCGCCCCGCCGTGCCCGCAGGGGCGGAGGGGGCGGCATGACCGCGCGCCACCGTCATTTTCTGGACGCGACCGGTCTTGTCTGCCCGCTGCCGGTTTTGCGCGCGCGCAAGGTTTTGCAGCACATGCCCGAAGGTGCTATGCTTTGCATCACGGTGACGGACGACAAAGCACCGCGCGATTTTGAAGACTTCTGCCGCGATGGCGGGCATAAACTTGAAAGTGTGACGCCGGTCATGGACGGCATCGAAATCGTTATTCTCTGCGGCCCTAAACCGCCCGAAGAAAAGGAAATCGCGCGATGAAAAAACAGCAAACGATAACGGCGCTTTTGTGCGCGGCAGCTTTCGGTCTTTTCATGGCGCAGGCCGCACCCGCCGCCGCACAACAATCCGAAGGCCAGAAACTGCGCGTGCAATCGGGCCCGACCACGGGCGCGCAGAAAAGCTTCGAGCTGGATTTAGGTCGTCTGGCGCGCCAAAAAAAGATGGAAGCGCAGCGCATGGCCGGAAAGATGGAGCGTGATTGGAAAAGAAAACAGCGCGCCTATAACCGCAAGGCCGGCCGCAAAGCCCCCGCAAGCGGCACGACGGCGGATAAGAATTTCGCCAGCCTGAACCGTTGAGCAAAAAAAGTTTTTTCTGCGCATCGTGAAACGAAGGCGCTGTTTTTAAGTGTTTTTCGGCGGCTTCCATAACCCCGTGCGCTGCGCGGGGTTGTTTTTTGTGGCCATGCGGGTTAAACAAAAAATATAATAAATATTATCGATTTTATTGATGTTCGACGGCATTTCGCCGTTTGCATACGCGGCATTCATTTTTTGCCCCAGCCCTGAAAAGCCAAGGAGGCGCCGGCCATGACTGAAACAGCGAATATATCTTCTACGCCGCCGCAAGGCCTGCATGCGCATATTCAGGGCGCGGTTGTCATGATTGGCTTTGGCTCCATCGGCCGCGGGCTTTTGCCGTTGCTCGCGCGGCATGTGGGTTTTGACCCTGCGAAATGCGTGGTTATCGACCCCGATGGCAGCGGGCGGGCACTGGCCGAAAGCTTCGGCGTCACGTTTTTGCAGCAGGCTTTGACAAAAGAAAACTTCCGCGCTGTGCTGGAGCCTTTGCTGCAAAGCGGAGATGGGCGCGGGTTTTGCATCAATGTTTCGGTCGATGTGTCGTCGGTGGACGTGATGCGGCTTTGCTATGATTTGGACGCGCTTTATATCGATAGCTCTGTCGAGCCGTGGGCCGGATATTTCCATGATAAAAACATCGACATCGCCGCGCGCACGAATTACGCGATGCGCGAGGCGATGCTGGCCGAAGGACGCACCCGCAACCGCGGCGGCGCGACGGCAATATCCAGCTGCGGCGCGAACCCGGGCATGGTGTCGTGGCTTTTGAAAGAGGCGCTGCTGAACCTTGCGCGTGACCTTGGTCTGCGAGGGGGCGATACGCCCGCGCCGCAAACCCGCCGCGGCTGGGCGCAGTTGATGCAGCAGGCGGGCGTCAAGGGCGTGCATATCGCCGAGCGTGACACGCAGCGCAGCCTGCGCCCCAAGCCGATGAATGTTTTTGTGAATACATGGTCGGTCGAGGGCATGGTCGCCGAAGGTCTTGCCGCCGCCGAAATGGGCTGGGGCACGCATGAACGCTGGCTGCCCCCGCAGGCGCGGCGGCATAAAACGGGCTGTATGGCGGCAATTTATATGCTGCAAAGCGGCGGGGATACGCGCGTGCGCAGCTGGTGCCCGACGCCGGGGCCGCAGCGGGCATTTCTGGTGCCGCATCATGAATCTGTGGCTATTGCGGATTACTACACACTGGGTGCGTCTGACAGGCCGGAATATCGCCCGACGGTGCATTACGCCTATCGCCCGTCGAACGTCGCGCTGTTGTCGCTGGATGAAATGTTCGACCGCGGCGGCAAGCTGCCTAAAAAACAACAGGTGCTGGCGGAAGAAGAAATCCTCGACGGCGCGGACGAGCTGGGCGTTCTTTTGTACGGCCATGCAAAAAACGCCTATTGGTACGGCTCGCAGCTGAGCATTGAAGCGGCGCGCAGCCTTGCCCCGCACCAAAACGCGACGGGGCTGCAGGTCACATCGGGCATGCTGGCGGGTATCGTCTGGGCGCTTGAAAATCCGGACGCCGGCGTGGTCGAAGCCGACGACATGGATTTCGCCCGCTGCCTTGATGTGCAAAAGCCCTATCTGGGCAAGGTCGCGGGGTATTATACCGACTGGCACCCGCTCAAGGGGCGCGGCAGTCTTGCGCCGGAGATGCTTGACCGCGACGACCCGTGGCAATTCAAAAACGTACTGGTGCGCACACCTGCATAAATAAAAAAACCGGCGCTTGTGACAGCGCCGGTTTTTTTGTGTCTCTTATGCTTTCTTAAACGGGGCGCGGGTTGCGCTCCGCGAAGCCGCGCTGGTGCCAGTACGGATAAACGGGCGTTTTTTCGCTGGCGGCGTCGAGTTTTTTAATCTGCTCCGCCGTCAGTTTCCAGCCCGTGGCGCCGAGGTTTTGCTTCAGCTGCTCTTCGTTGCGCGCACCGATAACGATGTTGCAAACAGTGGGGCGCTGCAAAAGCCAGTTGAGGGCGATTTGCGGCACGGTCTTGCCGGTTTCCTTGGCAATCTCGTCAAGCGCATCGACGACGGTATAGAGGTATGCGTCATCCACCGGCGGGCCGCCTTCGGCGCCGCCCTGTTTGATGCGGCCTTCGGGCAGCGGCTGGCCGCGGCGGATTTTACCGGTCAGACGGCCCCAGCCAAGCGGGCTCCAGACCATGCAGCCGACGCCCTGGTCGATGCCGAGCGGCATCAGCTCTTCTTCGTAATCGCGGCCGATGAGGGAATAGTAACCCTGATAAACCACATAACGCGCAAGCCCGTATTTTTCAGACGTCGCGAGCGATTTCATCAAATGCCAGCCGGAGAAGTTGGAGCAGCCGATGTACCCGACCTTGCCGCTTTTCACCAGATGGTCAAGCGCGGAGAGGGTTTCATCCACCGGCGTTTGCGCGTCGAACCCGTGCATGAAATAAACGTCGATGTGGTCGGTGCCGAGGCGCTTCAGGCTTGCCTCCGCCGCGCGGATAAGATGATGGCGCGAAGAGCCTTTTTCGTTCGGCCCGTCGCCCATGGCAAATGTCGCCTTGGTCGAAATCAGCACCTTGTCGCGGCGGCCTTTGATGGCCGCGCCGAGAACCTCTTCGGATGCGCCTTGCGAATAGATGTCGGCGGTGTCGAAGAAATTCAGGCCGGCTTCAAGGCAGATATCAACCATGCGCGCGGCTTCCTTGGCGTCGGTATCGCCCCAGCGTTTGAAAAATTCGTTGCTGCCGCCGAAGGTTGCGGTGCCGAGGCTGAGAACGGGGACTTTCAACCCCGATTTGCCGAGATTTCTGTATTCCATGTGATGCGGTCCTTAAGATGTGGTGGAATCGGTGAACAGCTGGCAAGATAGAACGCGCCGCCTTGCCGTCAAGCGGCCGCACGGTGCAAAGGCGGCGGATTTTTAAAATCAAGTGACTGTTTTTTATACAAAAATGCGCCGCGTCAAAATTATGATTGTCAGGGGTGCCGATATTAGGTAAACAGGGCGCCGTCTTAAAACTTATCCCCTAAATCAGCGCAACCATGGAGGTTCTGCATAAATCATGACCGATCACGTTCCCGTGTCTTCGACCCCGTATCAAGTATACGCAAAAATTTCCGGCCCGATTGTTATGATCGGCTTTGGCTCCATCGGCCGCGGCACGCTGCCCCTGATTGAGCGCCATTTCGAATACGACAAGGAACGTTTCGTTGTCATCGACCCGCAGGATGACGATATCGCGCTTTTGAACGAGCGCGGCATCCGCTTTGTGCAAACCCACGTCACCAAGGATAATTACCGCGAATTGCTGACCCCGCTTTTGACCCAAGGCGGCGGGCAGGGCTTTTGCGTTAACCTGTCGGTGGATGTGTCGTCGCTGGACGTCATGAAACTGTGCCGCGAAAACAAAACTTTCTACATCGATACAGTGGTTGAACCGTGGCTCGGCTTTTATTTCGACGAAAGCCTCGGCACGGCTGGGCGCAGCAACTATGCCTTGCGTGAAGCGGTGCTGGCGGAACGCCGCAACAACCCGGGCGGCACCACGGCGGTTTCCTGCTGCGGCGCGAACCCGGGCATGGTGTCGTGGTTTGTAAAACAGGCGCTGGTCGATGTCGCCCGCGAAACCGGCGTGAAGTTCGATATCCCGACCACGCGCGACGGCTGGGCGCAGTTGATGCAGCAAGTCGGCGTGAAGGGCATTCACATTGCCGAGCGCGATACCCAGCGCAGCAAAAACCCCAAGAAAATGGGCGTGTTTGTGAATACATGGTCTGTCGAAGGTTTCATTTCCGAAGGTCTGCAGCCGGCGGAACTGGGCTGGGGCAGTCATGAAAAATGGTTCCCGCCCACGGGCAAACGGCATGAAACCGGCTGCAAAGCCGCGATTTACCTGCTGCAACCGGGCGCGAATACCCGCGTGCAAAGCTGGTGCCCGACGCCGGGCCCGCAATACGCGTTTCTGGTCACGCATAACGAAGCGATTTCGATTGCCGATTATTATACCGTCGGCAGCGGCGATACGCCCGCTTACCGCCCGACCTGCCATTACGCATACCATCCGTCGAACGACGCGGTTTTGTCGGTGCATGAAATGTTCGGCAGCAGCGGCAACCCGCAAAAACAGCATCATATTCTGGAAGAAGCTGAAATTGTGGATGGCGCGGACGAATTGGGCGTGCTGCTCTATGGTCATGCCAAGAATGCTTACTGGTACGGCTCGCAGCTGACCATCGAAGAAACGCGCGCACTGGCGCCGTATCAAAACGCGACGGGTTTGCAGGTGACTTCGGCCGTGCTGGCGGGCATGGTCTGGGCGCTTGAAAACCCCGAAGCCGGCATCGTCGAGACGGACGAGATGGATTACCAGCGCTGCCTCGACATCCAGAAACAATATCTGGGCAAGATGGCGGGGTATTATACCGATTGGACGCCGCTGCAAAACCGCCCCGGCCTTTTCGCCGAAGACATCGACGAAAGCGACCCGTGGCAGTTCCGCAATATTCTGGTGCGCTGAGCATCAGGGCGTCTGCATAAGCAAAAGCCGCACCCGGCAGGTGCGGCTTTTTGCATGCGTGTTTGTTTAAGAACCGGGTTTTTTCGGCGCGCGCGCCAGAATGCGGTCGCCTATGCACAACGGCAGCGCGGCGACAAGGCGCGACAGAATAAGCATCGGCAGCGGAAAGGCGATGCGCGCGCGGTTTTTGTCGATGCCTTTTTTGATGCAGGCGGCGGCTTCGTCGGCGTCCATCAAAAACGGCATGGTGAAATTGTTCACATCCGTCAGCGGCGTTTTGATGAAGCCCGGGAATATCACGGATACTTTGACGCCATCGGGCGCCAGCAGCGGGCGCAGCGCTTCGCCCAGCGCGCGCACGGCCATTTTGCTGACGCTGTAGGCGGGGGCGTTCGGCATGCCGCGCCACCCCGCCATGGAACTCATGAGCGCGATATGCCCGCTTTTGCGCGCCTTCATGCGCTCAATCAGCGGCATGACGGTGTGCAGCGTACCGTCCAGATTGGTGTGCATGATGCCGTAAAATCCTGCCCCCGCGCTGCTGCCGCCGGAAATGCCTGCATTCGCAATCACGATATCGATGGGGTGGGCATCGTCCCATTTTTCGATTTGCGCTTCGAAGCCGAGGCGGTCGGTGACGGGCACGGTGCTGATGTCGGCCTCCGCCCCGCGGGTGCGGCAATCGCTGGCCACGCGCTCCAGCCGGTTCAGGTCGCGGCCTGTCAGCAGCAGGCGCGTGCCGCGCGCGGCATAACTAAGGGCAAGGGCATGACCAATGCCGCTGGATGCGCCGGTAATCAGAACGGTCTTTTCATTTGTCATATCATAAATCTTTCGGGGCTGCGGCGGGGCTGCGTGCTTGTATCCGGCGGGGGTGCGGGTTATAACAAGTCTCCAGCAAGATTCTCACAGCGCAAGTGTAAAAGAAAGATGATGGCAGCAGCAAGCATCACGACGTTTCCCGCACCCAAGGCTTCGACGCTGAAGCGTCGCGGGATTATGCTGGTGCTGGCATCCCCGCCCGGCGGCGGCAAGACCACGGTCAGCCGCGCCATTGCCGAACAAGATGCGCAAACCATGATTTCTGTCTCCGCCACCACCCGCGCCATGCGTCCGGGCGAAGTGGACGGCACCCATTACTATTTCGTCAGCCGCGAAAATTTCGAAGAGCAAATCGCCAAGGGCGACATGCTGGAACATGCGCTGGTTTACAACAACTACCTCTATGGCACGCCGCGCGCGCCGGTTGAAAAGGCCTTGAGCGAAGGCCGCGACGTGCTGTTCGACATCGATTGGCAGGGCAACCGCAAGCTGAGCGAAACCGCGCCTGCCGATGTTGTTTCCGTCTTTTTGCTGCCGCCGTCATGGACGACGCTGGCCGACCGCCTGCATGGACGTAAGCAGGACAGCGAAGAGGAAATCGAACGCCGCCTCGGCAAGGCGCGGGACGAAATTTCCCACTACAAGGAATTCGACTACGTCATCGTCAACAACGACCTGCAAGACACGATTGCGCAGGTGCGCGCCATTCTGGAAGCGGAGCGCACGCGCCGCACGCGCCTGATGGATGTTGACGCTTTTGTCGAAACGCTGAAGCCGTAATTTCTTATTTTTTCTGAAGCGTTTGCAGGACTTCGGCCATGCGCACGAAGCCGGCGATGTTTATTTCCTCCGCCCGCGCCGTGCCCGCGATGCCGGATTTTTCCAAAAGCTGCGTTTCATCAACGCCCAGTGATTTCAGACTTTGGCGCAGCATCTTGCGCCGCTGGCCGAAGGCGGCGGCGGTCAGGCGTTCCATGACGCCGAGGGGCACGCTGTCCGTGCGGTTCTTTTTCGGCACGATATGCACAACGCTGGAGGTCACCTTCGGCGGCGGGGTGAAGGCGGACGGCGGAATGTCGAATACTTTATACGCATCGCACAGCCACTGCGTGATAACGCTGAGGCGGCCGTAATCCTTGCTGCGCGGTGCGGCCACAATGCGCTCCGCCACTTCTTTTTGGAACATCAGTGTCATGCTGTCGAACATCTGCGCGTTTTCAAGCCAGCCGAGCAGCAGCACGGTTGCGATGTTATAAGGCAGGTTCGCCACCAGCGCGCGCGGCGCGGGGCAGAGCGCGGCATAATCAATTTTCAGCGCATCGTCGGGAATGATGCTGAGCATGCCCCCGGCGGCGGCGGAAAGCTCCGCCAGTGCCGCGACGCAGCGGTCATCACGCTCGACGGCATAGACATGCGCCGCGCCACTTTTGCACAATGCGCGCGTCAGGCCGCCGGGACCGGGGCCGATTTCAATCACGTTTTTTCCGGCAAGGCTGCCCGCGCTGCGTGCAATGCGTTCTGTCAGATTGAGGTCGAGCAGGAAATTCTGGCCAAGGTTTTTCTTGGCGTTCAGTTCATGCCGCGCAATCGTTTCGCGCAGCGGCGGCAGCGCGTCGATGGCGTTTTCGCGGGGGCTTGCGATGTCGTCAGGCGTCTGCGGCGTCATTCATCAAAAACGCTGTTCGATGAAAGCCGTCGCACGCAGGTCGTGCAAATAACGCTCGGCCATTTGCTCCAGCCGCTGCGTGCCAAGGCGTGTGGCGATTTCTTCGCGGGCAACTTCGCCGGCGGTCGCCTTTGCGACTTCGGGTGATGCAGCTGCCGAGGGTTCGATAACCTTCGGCGTATCGTTCGATGCCTGCGGCGGCATCTCGGGCGCGGGGCCTTCGCTGGTTACCAGCGAGGGGCGGGGCTTTTCTTCCGCAGGGGTGGCTTCGGGGGCTGCGGCCGCGCGCGGCGCGGGCAGGCCTTTCTCGCGCGCATCGCGCAGGAACAGCAGGTGGTAACCTTTGTCGGCGCGGATGGGCGCGCTCAGCTGTCCCGGTTTCAGCGCAGCGATGGCGCTGTTGAGGTCGCCGGACAGTGTGCCTTCTTCAATCCAGCCAAGGTCGCCGCCCGTGGCAGCGCCAGGGGCTTCGGAATATTCGCGCGCAATTTGCGAAAACGGCGCGCCGCGGCGGATTTCATTTGACAGCCTCTCTGCCAGTTCGCGGGCGTTTTTCTCGCTCGCGTCCCCCTCGAAAGGCAGGAAAATTTCGGCGATGCGGAATTCCATGCGGCCGGAGGAGCGTTGCAGACGGTCCACTTCGCTGTCGATTTCGGTTTCTGAAATCACGATTTGCGGGCGCAGCTTGCGGCGCACCACTTGCGACCATGCGATTTCGGCGCGGATTTGCTCCTGCAGCGTATCAAGGTTGATGCCTGCACGCTTTAACTCTTCGCCGAATTGCTCCGGCTCCATCTTGTTTTGCGCGGCGATGCTGGCGAAACCGCGCGCGATATCGGCATCGGCGACGCGGATGTTGAGCGCGTTTGCTTCCTGCATTTGCAGTTTTTCATCGACAAGGCGGTACATCGCCTGTTGCAGGACGCGTTGCTTGGCTTCTTCCGGCAGTTTTTTGGGCGCGCCCAGCATGTAAAGACGCATGCGGTCTTCGATGTCGCTGAAGGTAATAATGTCGTCGTTGACCACGGCGGCGATGCCGATACGGTTTTGCGGCTGCGCGGCGGCGGGCTGCTTTTTGGATTTTGCGGCGGACGCATCGGCGGGCGCGCCCAGCATAAGGGCGGCGCAGGTGGCGAGCAGGGCAAGGCGAAGTGTCAGCGTCACGGCGTGTTCCTTGGTTGGTCGTCTGGTTTAGGCGTTGGCGGCATCATATCGCCGCGGCGCTAGAAATGCCAGAGTGTTTTATTTCCGTAAAGTTAAAAAATCAGCAGGTTTTGCGGTACTTGTCCAAATAAAGCGGCAAAATAGCGCCCAGTGCCGTGGGCTCCAGCCCCAAATCGGCAAAGCCCGGATGCTGGCCGGACGCGACATTGTCTTGCTTCAGGCTGCGCACCTGGTCAACGGTCAGCGGCGGGCGCGGACATATCGCGGCGGCAAAGCCCACCGCCGTGGCGAGGGGCGCGGGCAGGGGCACAAAGCATCGCTTGCGGTTCGTGGCGGCAAGCGTGATGTCCAGAAGTTCGCGAAAACTGTAAACCTGCGGCCCGCCCAGCTCGTACGTTTTGCCCGCGTGTTTTTCGGGGGCGTCGCTCGCGGCCACTGTGCGGATGGCGCGGGCGATGTCACCGACATAAACGGGCTGGAATTTGGTGCGCCCGCCCATGACCAGCGGCAGTACGGGGCTTATCCGCGCCATGCGGGCGAAGCGGTTGAAAAAGTCATCTTCGGGGCCGAAAACAAGGCTCGGCCGCAAAATGACGGCGCTTGGGAAAGCGCGATGCACGGCGTCTTCGCCCGCAGCTTTGCTTTGGGCATAGCGCGAAGCCGCGCGCGGCGATGCGCCGATGGCGGAGACGTGCAAAAACTGGCGCACGCCCGCGTCTGCCGCCGCACGCGCGATACGCTGCGCGGCCAGATGATGCAACGCGTCGAAACTGTTTTTGCCGCCGCGTTCATAAAGGATACCAATCAGGTTGATGACATGCGTGCTGCCCGCAACCGCGCGCGCGACGCTCTGGCCGTCATGCACGTCGCAGGATATCGGCACCACCTGCCCGACACCGCCGCAGGGCTTCAAAAGCGATGCGCGTGCAGGGCTGCGTGTGGCGATGCGAATTTGCGCGGTAACATCGCTTTGCGCCAGCGTCTGCACGATATGCCGCCCCAAAAAACCCGTGCCGCCAAAAATGGTGATGATATTGCGTTTGCGTGCCATGGCTCTTCCTGAAAAATATTTTGCAGTCTTTAAAATAGGCGCCGTTTTATAAAGTCAATTCTTCTCTTTGGTCACGAAACTGTCCATGATTTTTTTGCGTCCGGCCTTGTCGAATTTGATGTCAAGCTTGTCGCGGTCTGTCGATACCACGGTGCCGGGGCCGAATTTCTGGTGAAAAACGCGGTCGCCGGGGGCAAAGCCGCCTTCGGATTCCAGATGCGGGCTGACTTGCGATATGCCGCTGTCGGCCAATTCCGCCCTGCGCCCGCGAAAACCGGCTGCGCTGCCACCGCTAAAACCGCCGCCGCCATAATTGCCGCCGCCGTAGCCGCCGCCGAACCCGCCGCTTTGCGGGCTGAGGCCGGTTTCAACCACGGTGTCGATATGTTCCTTCGGTAGCTCGTCAATAAAACGCGACGGCAGGCAGGATGTCCAGCTGCCGTAAATAACGCGGTTCGCGGCGAATGAAATCGTGGCGCGTTTGCGTGCGCGGGTAATGCCGACGTAGGCAAGGCGGCGCTCTTCCTCCAGCCCCGTGATGCCGTTTTCATCCATGGTGCGCTGGCTTGGGAAAACGCCTTCTTCCCAGCCCGGCAGGAACACGACGTCGAATTCCAGTCCCTTGGCGCTGTGCAGCGTCATGACCGATACCATGTCCGCGCCCTGCTGTTCCTGATTTTCCATGACCAGCGCGACGTGTTCGAGGAAGCTTTCCATGCTCTCGAATTCCTCCAGCGCCGCGACGAATTCCTTGAGGTTTTCAAGCCGTCCTGCAGCTTCCGGCGATTTATCCGCCTGCCACATGCCGGTATAGCCGCTTTCATCAAGGATAATACCCGCAAGCTCTCCTTGCGTAAGCTCGCGCAGCTGCAATCGCCAGCGGTCGAAATCGCCGACAAGCGAGGTCAGTGTTTGCTTTACTTTCGGTTTGAATTCATCGGTTTCAAGCAGCCGTCTGAGCGCGCCGAAAAGTGAAATGTTCTGTGCGCGTGCATAGCTGTGCAATACCTGCATCGTTGCATCGCCGATACCGCGTTTGGGCACGTTGATGATGCGCTGGAGCGCAAGGTCGTCATCCGGCTGCACTGTGACGCGCATATAGGCGATGGCGTCGCGGATTTCCTGACGCTCGTAAAATCGCAGGCCCCCGATAACGCGGTAGGGGATGCTTTCGCGGATGAAACGCTCTTCAAACTCGCGCGTCTGAAAACCGGCGCGCACCAGAATGGCCATACTGCCGAGCTTCACACCCTTGCGCTGCAGGGACTCGATGTCGCCAGCGATGGTTTGCGCTTCCTGCGCGCCATCCCATACGCCGCGCAGATGCACGGGCTCGCCGTCTTCGTCGGCGCTCCAAAGCTCTTTGCCGAGCCGCCCGCGGTTATGCGCGATAACGCCGTTTGCAGCAGCGAGGATGTTTTTGGTGGAGCGGTAGTTTTGTTCCAGCCGCACCACGGTTGCGCCGGGAAAATCCTGTTCAAAGCGCAGGATGTTGCCAATCTCCGCCCCGCGCCAGCCGTAAATGGACTGGTCGTCGTCGCCGACGCAGCAGATATTTTTGCGCGTCTGCGCCAAAAGCCGCAGCCACATATATTGCGCGACGTTGGTGTCCTGATATTCATCGACCAGAATGTATTTGAAGCGGTTTTGATAGTCCTGCAGCACGTCGGCGTTTTTCGGGTCGCGCAAAATGCTGACGCAATGCATCAGCAAGTCGCCAAAATCGCAGGCGTTGAGAATACGCAGGCGTTCCTGATACTGCGCATAAAGCCGCGGCAGCTTCCCGTCGGCGATGTCGCCGCCGTCGGCCTGCGTGATTTGCTCCGGCGTTTGCGCGCGGTCTTTCCAGCGGGAAATGACCGACAGCAAAAGCCGCGGCGGGCATTTTTTGGCGTCGATGTTTTCCGCCTCCGCCAGCTGTTTTATCAAGCGCAGCTGGTCGTCTTCGTCCAGAATGGTGAAGTTGGTTTTCAGTCCCACGCGCTCCGCATGGCGGCGCAGCATGCGCGCACAAAGACTGTGGAATGTGCCGAGCCACCAGCCCTCCACAGGGCGACCGCCCAGCATGCTGGAGACGCGGTGTTTCATTTCCGCCGCCGCCTTGTTGGTGAAGGTCACGGCCAGAATTTGCGCAGGGCCCGCGCGTCCTGTGGTCAGCAAATGGCCAAGGCGCGTGGTCAGCACGCGGGTCTTGCCCGTGCCCGCGCCCGCCAGCACCAGCACGGGGCCGTCCAGCGTTTCGACGGCCAGCCGCTGGGCGGGGTTCAGACTGTCAAGATATGAAAAATGATTTGTCTGTTCGGGCAACATCGCTCTTCGGTCGTTATTTCGGGTACAGGGTTTCAGGTACGGGCTGATTTTTTGCAATCATGCGGGAACTGGGCATCGGCGGCAACCGTTGGCCTGCCAGATATCGCTCGCTCCCCTTGTCTATACTTGTCTATAGCAGACGGGAGAGAGGAAAATCTTCAAAAAAACGCCTGTTTTTCCAAATCGGTCTTGTAAGCCCGCCATGGGCAGGTATAAATATGACGGACAGCCCAAGGCGGGCTTTTTACATCCAGAGGAGTTTTAATAATGCGTGGCCGTACTACGAAATTCATGAGCATGCTTGCCGTTGTGCTGATGCTCGGTGCTTGCACCAACAAAGACAAAGGCAGCGTCGCTGGCGAAGGCGATCTGAACGCCGCTGACCGTACCCAAATCTCGCAAGGTGTCGATACGGCCAATGGCGTCGTTCCCGGCAGCCAGCAAGACCTCGTTGTCAACGTCGGCGACCGTATTTTCTTCGGCTATGACCAGTATGACCTGACCGCCGAAGCCCGCGCGACGGTTGAGCGTCAGGCCACCTGGCTCAAAACCTACGCCAACGTCAGCGTTATCGTCGAAGGTCACTGTGACGA
>DDBY01000175.1 GCA_002334985.1 Micavibrio sp. UBA2020 | reverse complement strand
GATGCGGGGATCGGGGATCGGGCACGCAACACCTTTCACGATTTATATGGCCGAAAGCGCGCTGCGCCTCGGCCGCACCGAAACGGCCGTGAAGTTTTTAAATACCCTTGATACCTGGGCCAATTCGACCGACAACCACCACCGCGCCGCCATCGCCTATCTGAAAGGCGAAGCCGCACGGCAGGAGGGCCGAAAGTCGGAGGCCATGCGCATCTGGCGCCCTGTCGCCAACGGCCTTGACCGTCTTTATCATACCAAGGCCAGCCTTGCGCTGACGAATCTGGAGCTGGCGGAGAACGTCATCCAGCCCAAAGAAGCCATTGACCGCATCGACAGCCTGCGCTTTGCGTGGCGCGGGGACGGGCTTGAAGTACAAATCCTGCACAACCTCGGCCAGTTGAAGGTGCAAAACGGGCAATACCTTGACGGACTTTCCGACATGCGCCGCGCCATGACGCTGGCCGATACGCTGCTCGGGGATACCGACGTTATCCGTGCGGATATGAGCCGTGTCGTCGCCGATATTTTCATCGGCGGACAGGCAAAAAATATCGCGCCGCTCGAGGCTATCGCCATCCATTCCGCCTACGGCAATCTTTTGCCGACGGGCACCGAAAGCTCCATCGCCACGCTCAATTTCGCGGATTTTCTGATACGCGTCGATTTGCTTGAAAAAGCGGCCGAGCTTATCGACAGCCAGCTGCGCACAGGCGCTGCCCCTGCGGAAAAGGTGCCCGCGCTGGGCGCGAAGCTGGCAGCGGTTTATCTGCTTGATAGCCGCCCGGCGGAAGCCATTTCCGCCTTGCAGCGCAGCCAGCGCAGCGGTACCGAAGCCGCGCTAGAGCAGGAACGTCAGATGCTGCGCGCCCGCGCGCTATCGCAGCTGAACCGCACAAGCGATGCCATCGCCGCACTGGGCGGATTTGACACGCCGGAAACCAAACGTCTGCGCGCCGATATTTTGTGGCGCGCGCGGCAATGGACAGGTGCCGCACAGGCGATTGAAAGCCTGTTGCCCGCCGACGTACCCGCCGCACTGGATGCGGAAACAGCCGATATGGTGGTGAATGCCGCCGTCGCCTATAAGCTGGGCGGGGATAGTGCCGCGATTGAAAATCTGCGCCGCCGTTTTGGCAGCGCTATCCGCTCGACGCCGCAGGCCAATGCTTTTGGCGTCATCACGCGCAGCGGCGGGCGTGCTTCGCTCGGCGACCGCGACACCATCCTGAAAATCGCGGGGGAAGTCGATATGTTCAAAGGCTTCCTGAAAGGCTATCAGGCACGTCACGACTCCGGCGGCTAAGCGTCTCTTTAGCAATAAAATCAATGCCGGCGGCCGATTTCTTGACATAACTTTAAAGCAAGCGTAGAATTTTCGGATATTTAACGAGTCTGACCCGCTTGGCTGCCCCTTTCGCACAGCCGAAGCCGCCCCGAGCGGGAAGACATCGCCCCGCTGCCCGGACGCCCGCGCCCCCGCAGCAAAACATCACCGATAACCAGACAAGAACCAGAGGGTATTTCACCATGTCCAGCACCGATTCCGCCATTCAGCCGCCCGCCGACAACCTGCGCCGCGGTTTTGACGACGCGGCCGCACCCTCCATCGCCGCGCTGAAAGCGCAGCTGGAACAAAACCCGCCTTTCAACGAGCGCTGGGCTCTTTTCCGCGCCGCCGCCAAGGCCGCAAACAGCGAAGCTGCCGAATTGCTCGGCACGGCCATGCTGGGGGAAAAAGATTCCGGCATCCGCTATATGACCGCAGGGCTTTTGCGCGACATCGCGAAAAGCGCGCCTGAAACCGCAGGCATGGCGGCGGAAGCTATTGCAAAAACACTCGGCAAGGAAACCGACGCCTATGCGCGCCGCAGCATGGAGCTGTCGCTGGCGGACATCGCCGCCGCCGCGCCTGAAACCGCCCCCACAGCCGCCAAAGCCGTTGCGGCCAACCTGTCCAAACCGTCAGACGCGCTGACGCGCAGCCTGCAGGCCGGCCAGATTGCGGATTTTGTCGCCGCTGCGCCTGCTGCAGCTGCGCAAGTGCTGGGCGCAGTAACCGAAGCTTTCGCACAGGAAAAAGAAAAACTGGCCGCGCATCATCTGGCGCGGGCGCTGGTCACCATCGCCGCGGCCGACGAAACCCTGCGCCCCGCAGTTATTTCAACGATGATAACAGCGCTGGCAACGCCGCCGTCGCAGGCGAATCCGGTTGAAAAAACCTTCGCCGCTGCAAGCGCCCTGCATAGCATCGGCCAGCGCGCACCCACAGAGATTACGCAGGCACTGGCGCAGCAGCTAACGCAAGGCACGCAGGGCGACAACAGCCGCCGTCTTTGCATCCTTGGCCTCGGCGCGTTTGCCGAAGCAGATAAGGACTGCGCGAAAACGGCAGCCAAAGCGCTGTTGAAAGCGCTTTCAACCGAAGGCGATGCCCTGCACCGCCGTCATATCGTCGATGGCGTCATGAAAGCCGTGCATAACGGTTTCAGCAGCCAATCCGCAGGCGGGGCGTTTTACGCACACCTGAACGCGCGCGAACGTGACCGTGAAACGCGCGAAAAAATCAGCCGCAGCCTGGGCCAGCTGGGCCATAAAACGCCCGCCGTGCCCATGAGCATTCCCGCGCCCAAGGCCTGATAAAAACTATCGCTGTTTCTTGATATTATTTTACTGTGCCGCGTTCTGCGCAGGCGGCAGCGCCGCCATGGCTGCGGGCACGGCGTTTTTTGCCGCCGCCGCCGCGGCGAGGTCTTTGCGCGCAACTTCGTCGGCATGCAGTTTTTCCAGCTCTTTTTCAAGCCGCGCGGTTTTACGGCTTTCCTGCCAGTAACGGAAGCGCGCTTTTTGGTGCAAAAGCCAGACGAACAAAGCGCCCAGAAAAAACCCGCCGCCCAAAAGCCCCAGCGCCACCTGCCACAGCGGCAGCGTGAGCGCGAAATCTTTATCGTCCGGCAACAGATAAAGCGTCGCATCGCTGCCATTCGACAAAACGATAAGCACGGCAAAAACCGTGAGCGGCAGCGTGATGAGAAGCGTGAGATATTGCATGGAGAAAACCCCCGGTACGCAAAGCGGCGCAAAAAAATGCACCCGCCCGCACCGCGATTAGTTTCGCCGAAGATTAGTTGAGATCGTCGTCGCCCGAACCGTCGGACGCAATGCCATTGAGGCGTTCGTGCATCTTCTTGCCGATTTTGAAGAAGGGCACACGCTTGTTATCGACTTGTACGGTTTCACCCGTGCGCGGG
>DDBY01000165.1 GCA_002334985.1 Micavibrio sp. UBA2020 | reverse complement strand
TTTCAAAATCGGCCGGCAGCCCTCGGCCAGTTTGTAATATTTATCATTGGCGATTTTGATATAAATCTGCACGAGCTCTTCGGCGCTGAAGTTGTCGAAGTGTAACGTTTCGCGGAAACGCGATTTGAGCCCGGGGTTGAATTCGAGGAAATGTTTCATTTCATCCGGATAGCCCGCGGCAATCACCATGAATTTTCCCTTATGCTTGTTCATCTCCAAAAGCAGGGTGGTAATCGCGTCCATCGATGCGCTGCGCTGGGGGCCATGAACGCCGACGTGGGCAATCAGGGCATAGGCTTCGTCGATGAATAAAATGCCGCCCATCGCGCGCTTGACGGCATCTTCGACTTTGGGGCCGGTCGTGCCGATGTATTCGCCCACCAGATTAACGCCCGATACCTCGACAACCTGTCCGCGCGGCAATATACCCGCATTCGCCAAAAGCGCGCCCAGAAGCTGCGCCACAACGGTTTTCCCCGTGCCGGGGTTGCCCGTGAAAACCAGATGCAGGTTGATATCGGGGTCGCTGGGCAACTGGTTTTGGTCGCGCAGCTTTTCGAGATTGCGGCGGTTGATAAGGCTGCGTACCTGCGCTTTGACGGAATTGAGGCCGATAAGGGCATCCAGTTCGGCCTGTGCCGATGCTCTGCTCATATAGCTTCTTCCTTTGATATGGGTTTTGTTTTTATCGGTAACGGGCGGCAGGGTGTTTGTCTCTATGCAGTGCTGCACCCATTCAAGCAGCGGTCTCATGCCGTGCGCGCCATGCGCCACCGCATGTCCCATCCAGCGGGCTGCCAGCGGCAGGTCGCGTTTCATGCAGTCGTCGCCGTCCAGAAACGCCTGACCGAAATCCGTCATGGCCTGCACGTCGCCTTTTTGTGCGGCGTAGGCGCGCAGCGTTACCTCTTCGCGCACGGGGGGTGAAGTCGTCGCCTTCAAATTTTGCAGTGTCAGCTGGATAAGAGTGTCCGGAATATCCTTCTGTATAGCGGGGTTGGGGGCGGCGGGCGCTGGCGGCGGCGGCGCGTGTTCAAGCGGTACGGGTTGCCATGTGGCGCGCCGCCGTGGTGGCGTGGCGTTATCTGCGGGCGGGGGC
The DNA here is from genome assembly GCA_002334985.1 of Micavibrio sp. UBA2020. Lineage (GTDB taxonomy): Bacteria > Pseudomonadota > Alphaproteobacteria > Micavibrionales > UBA2020 > UBA2020. The sequence goes on along the minus strand of DDBY01000165.1, from coordinate 13,841 downwards.
GGCGCTTCCTCTTCGTCCCTGTCGCCGTACCACCAGCGTGTGAGGTAGAAATGGGCGATGAAGCCGACCGAAATAGCGGCATAGACGTAAAAAGAAAGCCGTATGAAGGCGCTATCGGGGTTCCGGGCAACCAGATTGCCCAGAACAAAGAAGCCCAGAAGCGCTGCGAGGATAACTTTGGATTGCATGCCCCTTGATTATCCCGCGCTTTTCAAAGCCGCGCAAGTCCTGCGGCGAGGTCGGCGCGGATATCTTCCGCATCCTCAAGCCCGATATGCAGGCGGAGGGAGAAGCCTTCTTCTTCCCATGCCGCGGCGGTGCGGATGGGTTTGGGCTGTTCGGGGAAGAGCAGGGATTCAAACCCGCCCCAGCTGAAGCCGAGGTTGAAAATCTCCATCCCGTCCAGCATCGCGGCAATTTTTTCGCGGTTGGTCTGGTGCAGGATGATGCCGAAAGTGCCCGAAGAGCCTTTGTAATATTTTTTCCAGTTTTCATGACCGGGGCAGGACGGCAGGGCAGGGTGATGCACGCGTTTCACCTGCGGCTGCGCCGAAAGCCATGTCGCGATATCAAGTGCGTTTTTCTGATGCTGCAGCATGCGCACATTCAGCGTGCGCAGGCCGCGCAGGCCGAGGTAAAGCTCTTCCGAGCCGCCGCAAAGACCGAGCATCAACGCGGTGCGCTTGACTTGCGGCCATGATTCTTCGTTCGTGGAGACAACGCCGAGCATGCAATCCGAATGGCCGGATACATATTTCGTGGCCGTCATCATCGATACATCAATCCCGAATTCCAGCGGGCGGAAAAACAGCGGAGTTGCCCAGCTGTTATCGATGGCGGTTTTGATGCCGGCTTTTTTTGCCGCGGCCGTAATGGCGCCAATGTCCTGCACCTCGAAGGTGAGCGAGCCCGGGGCTTCCATGAAAACAAGCTTGGTATTGGGGCGGAACAGTTTTGCGATGTCCGCGCCTATCATGGGCGGGTAGTATTCGACATCGACGCCGAAGCGGCGCAGGATTTCCTCGCACGATTTACGGCTGGGGCCATAGCAGTTGTCGGTCATCAGCACATGGTCGCCCGCCTGCGTAAAGGCCATCAGAACCGTGACAATCGCAGAAAGGCCGGAGCAGGTGGAAACGCTGCGGTATGCGCCCTCGATGGCCGCGATGGCTTCTTCGAAGGCGGCGCTCGATGGTGTGCCCGCGCGGCCGTACGAATAAGGCACGTTGGGCACTTTTTCAAAATCGGCATAGTTTCGAAACACAATGGTGGACATGCGGTGCGGCGGTACGTTGACCGCGCCGTGGTATTCATCAGGCTTGGAGCCCGCGTGCGTCAGAAGTGTTTCAAAACTTTTTTTGCTCATGGTGTATAACCTTGTTTTTTGGGAAGGCTTTGGTCGGCGCCCCATTCGCTCCACGACCCGTCATAGATGGCGGCGTCGCTGTGGCCGATTTCATGCAGCGCAAGGGCAACCACGCAAGCGGTGACACCGCTGCCGCAGGTGCAGGCAAGGGGGCGCGACAAATCGGTGCCCTTGGCCGCGAAAATGGCGCGGATGTCGTCTTTTGCGCGCAAAAGACCCGTTTCATCATCGATGAATTCGACGAACGGTGCGCTGAGCGAGCCGGGCACATGGCCGCTTTGCATGCCGGGGCGCGGCTCCGACATGTCGCCGCTGTAACGGCGGCCATCGCGGGCGTCGAGCAGCAAAAATTCTTTACCCTCGATATTCGCCAGAATGTTTTCTTTAAGTTTCAAAAGTTCGGGGCGCAGTTTGGCCGTGAACTGTCCGGCGGGGACATTCGGCATATCGTCGGGCTTGGGCGTCACGGGCAGGCCTTCGGCCACCCATGCGGGCAGGCCGCCGTTCAAAACGCGCACGTTGTCGTGGCCGAACAGGCGGAACATCCACCATGCGCGCGCCGCGGCCATGTGCATGCCGCTGCGGTCATATACAACCACGGTATCGCCGCTGGAAATGCCAAGGGCGGAGACTTTCTGTGCAAACAGCGCCGCATCCGGCACGGTATGCGCGAGCGGCGCGGCGGGGTCTGCGATATCGTCGATGTCAAAATCCTGCGCACCGGCAATGCGCACGGGCAGTGGCGGCAGGCCGTAACTGGCGTCGATGATTTTGGTTGTCGGCGCCGTGACAATTTTTTGCAGTTCCGATGCGGAAATCAAAGCGGGGATGCTCATATCAGGCTGCCTTTGCCAGCCAGCGCTGACGAATGTTGTTGTGGTGGCGCGCGAACCAGTGCATCAGCACGGCGGCGGGGGCGTTCATGATTTCACCGCGGTCGAGCATAGCGAAAACGTCGGAGGCGGGCAGCAGATGGGTTTTAATCTCCTCCCCTTCATCTTCCAGTCCGTGAAAACCGCTTTCTGCGGCGGCGGAAATGCGGCCGATATAAAGGTGGAATTCTTCGGCAAGGCAGCCTGCGCTGGTGTAGCATTTGGCGACGAATTCAAGGTCGCCGACTTCGGCGCCGGTTTCTTCGAGCGCTTCACGGCGCGCGGCGTCTTCGACGCTCTCGCCATCGTCAACGGCGCCTGCGGCGACTTCGTACAAAAACGGATTGTCGCAGCCCGCCATCATCGCGCCGAGGCGGAATTGCTGGTTTAGCAAAATGCGGTCGCTTTCGGGGGCGTAGAGAAGAACGGCGGCGATTTTGTTGCAAAACATCACCTCGCGCGTCATCTCGGCCGCTTCGCCCTTGCCGCGCAGGCTTTGCGGCACGCAGCTGATGGTCTCCAGCCGGTGGTAGCCGTCGAATTCAACCTTGCGCGCTGTGATGCGCGCGGCGCTTTGGGCGTTTTTGTCCGTCATGTGCCTTTTGTCCCTCTTTGTTTTTTGCATTTTTATGGTTTTTACCGTTCCCGAAGTGTAGCTTGGGGGCGAGGGGCGTTCAAGCGGCGGACGCAAATTTTTCCTATACATATCAAAATCTTGTGCGCCGCGCGCAGGGTTTGGCCATGCTGCGCCGTGTCATGGTGCAGGACGGGGTTTCAAACGGCATAATCCTTGCAGTTTCCCTTGCGCAAAAATCAATCCGGCCCCAAAGGCCGCAGCGGAGTTCGGGCGTGAAAAAGAAAAAATGGGCGGTGATAGCGGTTCTTTTGTGCGTTGCAGCAGGCGGCGGCTATTATTATACAAAATCCCGCGCAGCCGAGGAAAAAGCAGCCGCCGTTTCCACCATCATGACGATAGAAACGGGGATGATAGAAGACCTCGTGACCGCGCAGGGCAAGCTGGAGCCGAAAGAATACGTCGATGTCGGTGTGCAGGTATCGGGGCAGCTGGAAAAAATCCATGTCGATTTGGGCGATGCCGTCAAGTCCGGCGATTTGATTGCCGAGATTGACCCGAAAATTTACGACGCGCAGGTGCAATCCGGTCAGGCGCGCGTGAAGCAGCTGAGTGCACAGGTCGCACAGCAGCAGGCATCTATCAAACTCGCGCAGCAGCAACATGCGCGCAACGAACAGCTGATTAAAAACAATGCCATCAGTCAGGACACGTTCGACAGCACCGAAACCGCGCTGACTGTCGCGCGCGCGCAGCTCGAAGCTTTGAGCGCGCAGATGGAAGAGGCGCAATCCAGTCTTGACGAAAGCAAGGCAAACCTCGGCTACACCAAGATTTATGCCCCCATGGACGGCACCGTGGTTGTCAAGGATGTGCGCGAAGGCCAGACGCTGAACGCATCGCAATCCGCGCCGACCGTGGTGCAGCTGGCCAATCTCGACGTCATGACCGTACGCGCGCAGGTGGCGGAGGCAGATGTCATGCGCCTCAAAACGGGAATGGAAGTTTATTTTACCACTCTCGGCTCCCAAGGCCGCCGCTGGCAGGGGGAAGTGCGCCAGATTTTGCCTTCGCCCGAGGTTATCAACGACGTTGTTCTTTATAACGTGCTGGTCGATGTCGATAACAAAGATCGCCAATTAATGACGGGCATGAGCACGCAGATGTTCTTCGTCCTTGGCCGCGCGGAAAAAGTGCCGCTGCTGCCTGTCGCGGCGCTGGGCAAACGCGTCGCCTCAGAAGACAGTGACAAAGGGCAGGCGTATGAAGTGCGCAAGGTCGTTGCGCCCGGCGTTACGCGCACCGAAATCGTGCGCATAGGCCTCATGAGCCGCACCATGGCCGAAGTGCGCGGCGGGCTTGCCGCGGGCGACAAGGTTGCGGCAGCGGCGGCTTTGCTGCCGGCCAATGGTAATTCAGGCGGCGGCCGCGGTATGCGCGGCGGCATGCCGCGTCTTTGACAGGGCGGGCGGCTGAGGTATGAGCATGCTTATCGACATCAACAACGTATCGCGCCATTACCAGAGCGGCGATACGACCGTGCGCGCGCTCGATGGTGTATCGTTGCAAATCGGTACGGGTGAATTCGTGGCGATTATGGGGCAATCGGGCTCGGGTAAATCGACGCTGATGAATATCCTTGGGTGTCTCGACCGTCCCACGGGCGGTAGCTACCGCATTCATGACACCGATGTGGCGGGGCTGGATGGTGATGCGCTGGCGGCGCTGCGCCGGCGCACTTTCGGTTTCGTGTTTCAGCGGTATAACCTGCTCTCGACCGCGACGGCAGAAGAAAACGTGGCGATTCCGGGCCTGTACGAAGGCCTGCCGCGCGCCAAAAGACAGGCCCGCGCGCGCGCGCTTCTTGCGCGCCTCGGGCTGGGCGACCGCGGCGACCACCGGCCGTCGCAGCTGTCGGGCGGCCAGCAGCAACGCGTGGCGATTGCCCGCGCATTGATGAACGACCCGCCCGTTATTCTGGCGGACGAGCCCACAGGCGCGCTCGATAGCCGCAGCGGGGAGGAGGTGATGAACCTTCTCAAGCAGCTTCACGCCGACGGCCGAACGATTATCCTGATTACCCACGACGAAAAAGTCGCCGCGCATGCGGAGCGTGTGGTGCGTATTCACGACGGCAAAATCACCGAAGACAGCGGCGCGGCCGTCAAAAAAACAATAGCCGAAAACCGCCCGCAAGGCGGCAGCGCGGGGCTGCTGGCCGACATCGCGGAATCTTTTATCACCGCCGTGCGCGCGCTGCGGGTGAATATGTTCAGAACCGCGCTGACGCTTTTGGGTATCATCATCGGCGTTGCCGCGGTGGTGACCATGATGGCGGTCGGTAATGGCAGCAAGCAAAAAGTCCTCGACCAGATAAGCGCGATGGGCACGAATGTGCTTTCTATCCGTCCCGGCATCGCCGGTTTCCGCGGCAGCGGCGATATCGCGACGCTGGTGCCGTCGGATGCGGACGCGATTGCGGCATTGTCAAACATCGAGGCTGTGGTGCCGGAGCGCAGCGGGCGCTCTACGCTCAGATACGGCAATCTTGATTATGCCAGTTCGATTTCCGGCGTCGGGGTTGGCATGCCCATCGTGCGCGACTGGCCGGTGGCGCGCGGCGCATTTTTTAACCAGCGCGATGTGAATAACAACGCAACGGTGATTGTGCTGGGTAAAACCATTGCCGACACCCTGTTTCCGCATGGCGAAGACCCCATGGGGAAATATGTGCTGGTCAGTAATATCCCCTTCGAGGTTATCGGCGTTTTGTCGGTCAAGGGCGCAACACCCTGGGGCTCTGACCAGGATGATGCCGCCTTTATTCCCTATACAACCGGCATTACGCGTCTGTTCGGCCAAAATTACCTGAGCAATATCACGGTGAAGGTGACAGATTTGGGCGGCATTGACGCGACGCAGGCGGAAATCACCCAGCTGCTGACCACGCGCCATCGCACCGAAGATTTCATGATACGCAACACCGCCTCCATCATGGAAATGGCGACGGAAACGCAAAACACGCTGACGGTTCTGCTGGGGGCGGTCGCCGCGATATCGCTGCTGGTCGGAGGCATCGGGGTTATGAATATCATGCTGGTCAGCGTGACGGAGCGCACGCGCGAAATCGGCATCCGCATGGCCACGGGGGCGCGCATGCGCGACATCATGCTGCAGTTCAATATCGAAGCGGCCGTCGTTTGCATCATCGGCGGGCTTTTGGGGCTGGCGCTCGGCTTCGGCGCGGGGATGGGTATTTCACTTCTGGACGTTTCTGTGGTCTTTTCGGCGCTGCCGGCCATACTGGCCTTTTCCTCGGCGGTGCTGACGGGTATTCTTTTCGGGTATTTGCCAGCGCGCAAGGCAGCGCGGCTCGACCCTGTGGTCGCGCTTGCGTCGGAATAGGGGTTTAGGGGTATGACAATGACCAAAACAAAAAACACTTTTCAAACGCGCATTGCGGTCATCACGCTCGCGCTTATGCTCGGCGGTTGCCAGCTGAGCCCCGATTATGCGGAGCCGCAGGTGGAACTGCCGCAAAGCTGGCGCGATGCAAGCGCCAAACAAGCCGCCGCGCAGGAAAAAATCGACGCGCAGTGGTGGAAAAGATTCAAAAGCGCGGAGCTGGATAAATTGATGCAAAGCGCGCTTGAAAACAACATCGACCTGCGCGCGGCATTGGCCCGCATCGACCAGGCGCGCGCTTCGGCAAAAATTGCGGGTGCGCCGCTTCTGCCCGCAGTTGATGCCTCGGCGGGCGTGGGCTGGAACCGCAACAACCCCGCGAGCGGCAAAACGACATCCGAAAACCGCGGCAGCATCGGGCTTTCCGTCGGCTACGAAGTCGATTTGTTCGGCCGTAACCGCGCGGGACTTTCGGCGGCGGAAGCGAACTTGCGCGCCAGCGTTTATGACCGCGATGCGCTCGACCTTGTCGTCAAATCAGACGTGGCGCAGGGGTATTTCCAGCTTTTGAACCTGCGCGAGCGTATGGATATCGCCAAAAACAACCTTGAAAACTCGCGCGAGGTGCTGCGGATTGTGGAGGCGCGCTATAACGCCGGCACGGCATCCGCGCTTGATGTATCTCGTCAGAAAACGTCTCTGGCATCGGCGGAAGCATCGCTGACGGCGCTGGGCAATCAGGCGCGGGCGGCGGAAAATGCGCTGTCTATCCTGCTCGGCCGTGCGCCGGCGGATTTGAAACTGAAATCGCGCGGGCTTGCTGCGGTGACGGTGCCGAAAATTCCGCTGTCGCAACCGTCGTCTGTGGTCGCGCAGCGGCCGGATATTCGCGCGGCTGAAGAAGGTCTTGTTGCCGCCAATGCCGATATTGGCGCAGCGCGGGCGGCGTTTTTTCCGGTTTTGAATTTGGGCGTGGATACCACCGTTGCGCGTTCAGCCTTGTCTGACCCGGCCTCTGTCGCGCTGGCGCTGGCCGCATCGGCAGCCGCGCCGATTTTCAAGGGCGGGCAGCTGCAGGGCGGCGTTGAGCGCGCCCGCGCCCGCCAGACGGAGCTGGCTGAAAATTACCGCAAGACGGTTCTGACATCCATGCAGGAAGTTGAAAACGCGCTGTCGAGCGCGAAGGCCGCGCGGGAGCGTGAAGTGTCCCTCGCAACCGCCATGCAGGAAGCCCGCAAGGCCTATACCCTGTCGCGCGATTTGTACGAAGCGGGGGCGGTTGATTACCAGACCATGCTGGATGCGGAGCGTACGCTGCTCAGTGCCGAAGACAGCCACGCCAGCGTCCGGCTGGAGCTTTTGAACGCTGCGGTTGACCTTTACAAGGCGCTTGGCGGCGGCTGGACGACGGGTGCGGCGAAGCGTTAAAGCGCGGATTTCACACATATTTACCCGACAGGGCTGCGGTTTACAGTCGCGCGCCAAGCGCGTATAATCGTTATATAGCGAATGTTCCCCGAAAAAGGTGGGCTGCGGTCATGGTGATGGAAATCTGCGAAGACGAATTCAATCTCGACCCCGTTAAATGGCAGGCGCACGCGCTTTCCGAACCTGTGGTTATCACCGAAAAGGGGCAGCCGAAGCTTTATCTTCTCTCGAAGGCGGTTGTGGACAGCCTGCGCCATGGCGCGCGCCAGTCGTGCCGTGTTGAAGATTTGGACGCAGAGGGGCGCCGCGCCTTGCAGGAAGCGGAAATGTCGCCGGAACATGACCATCTCGATGCCTTGCTGAAGGATGATTGACGTCATGACCCTGCCAAGACCAGAAGTCGGCCTTGTTATTCATTATTCCTTTTTATGGCACCGTGAAATGAAGGATGGGCGCAGCGAAGGCGTAAAGAACCGCCCCTGCGCCATCGTCGGCGCGGTGAAGCTTGAAGACGGCATGTTGCGCGCCTATGTGCTGCCTGTCACACATAGTGAGCCAAAAGACAAAACAAGCGCCGTTGAGCTGCCGCAGAAGGTCAAACAGAGTCTGGGTCTGGATGACCAGCGCTCTTGGGTGATGTGCGACGAGGTGAATCTTTTTGTCTGGCCGGGGCTGGATTTATCGCGCAGGCCGGAAGGCGGCTTCAGCTACGGGTTTTTGCCGCCGGGTCTTTTCGGGCAGATAAAACAAAAATTCGTGGAAAAAATGAATGAAAAAGAACTGCGCTTCGTTAACCGTGATGACAGACATGGGCCCAAGCCATGAACGATAAATTCCGCAAGTTTTTTAATGTCATGACCGAAGCGCAGCGCGCTGCGGCCGAATGGGGCGGGCTTAAGCTCGGCTGGTCGTTTATCGAACCGCGCCTGCCCAAGGGCGATGGTCACCCTGTTCTTTTCTTTCCGGGGTTTTTGACCACGGATGGTTATACCTCGGCGCTGCGCGAGCGGGTGGAGCAAGCAGGTTTCAAGGCCTATACATGGGAAGGTGGCTTCAACCTTGGCTTTGATGAGGAAACCGCGGCGCATGTCGCCGCGCGGCTGCGCGAAGTTTACGCGGAAAACGGCGGGCGCAAGGTATCGTTGGTCGGCTATAGCCTTGGCGGTTTTTATGCGCGGGAACTTGCGCGCGAATTTCCGGACATGGTGCGCGGTGTGATAACCCTCGGCACGCCTTTTGGCCGCATGGATGATACGTCGCAGGCTTCGCCCCTGCCGGTGGATAAACTTATCCGCTTTTTTACCAAACATAGCGTGCATGACAGTCAGGCCGATATCGGCGCGCGCAGTTTGACGCCGCCGCCGGTGCCGACGACGTCCGTTTACTCACGCGGCGATGGCGTGGCGGAATGGCAAGCGGCGCTGAATCCGCGCACGCGGCAGGCGGAAAATGTGGAGGTGTACGGCAGCCATCTGGGCATGACTGTCAACCCGCTGACGATTGCCGTGGTTATCGACCGTCTGGCGCAAAAAGAAGGCGCATGGAAAAAATTCAAGCCGCATGCCGACCTTGCCATGGGGTATCCCGACGCGTCGGATGTGCAGCCGCCCAAAAACCCGCGCTGGTCATTCGCGGGCCGCGAAGAATCGCGCCTGTTCGGCGATGCGCAGAGTGCACGCAAAAAATCAAAAACGGAAAAGCCCAAGCCCTAGGCGGGCTTGCAGAACAAAAAATCGCTGCGCGTCAAAGTTTTTTGGGCGCGGGTGCTTGTGCGACGATTTTCGGTGCGGGCTTCGATGCTTCTGCCGGTTTGATGTCCGGCGTGGGCGGCTTCGGCGTGATGCCATAGCTGCGGTCCAGTAGCGGCGTCAGCTCCGGCGCTATCACGGCCTTCATCAGCTGCGTTTGCAGGCCGCTGGTGAATTTGTAATCCGCGGCTTCCGGCCCTTCGACATAGGCGGTCATGGCGCCATAAAAACGGTCACCAATGGTATAGACCACCGTGGCTGTGCGGCTCTTGACGTCCGACGAAATCACGCCGCCGCGCGCTGTGACGGTATGCGCACGGTTGTCGCCGGTGCCCGTTTTCGCGCCCAGCGGCAGAACGGTGCCGTCGCTCAGCTTTACGCTGCCGAATGCGCGGCGGGCGGTGCCCAGCTCGACCACGTTTTGCATTTCGCGGCGCGCCAGTTTGGCGACCTCGGCGTGCATGACGCGTTTCGGCTCCGCCTTGCCCGCTTTGAAGTCGAGGGCATAGGGGGTGTTTTCGCCGAATTTAATTTCGGTGAATTTGGTGGCGGGTATCAGCAGCCCGTCATTCTGGATGATGCCGGCCAGCGTGCCCAGCGCCGCGGGCGTATCGCCCGAAGAGCCGATGGCGGAGGCATAAGAGGCCGTCATTTTTTCAAACGGGAAGCCTTTTGCTTTCCATTCGGCGTGGATATGGGTGAAGGCTTCGTTTTCCAGCATAGTGCGGATGCGGTTGTTCTGGCCTTGCACGCTTTTGGATTTGAAAAGCCATTCATAGCTGTCCTGCCGCGCTTCGGCGGAGGCTGCAACGGACTGGCTCCACGTCGTTTGCGGATTTTGCGCGCGGTGCGTGGCCAGCCAGAAATCCAGCTGGTGGATACGCGTCAGGTGCGTGCGGTCATCCAGCGTGATTTTGCCGGGCGCGACCATGTCGTAGTATTTTTTGAAATCTGTGTCGGGCGCGCAGTTCTGGCAATGCTTGCGCACGAAATCCGACATTTGCTCCAGCGTCGCCTCGGGATACAGTTCGCGGTGGATAACCGAAAGCTGCAGCGGGCCTTTGGTGCGCAGCTGGCTCGCCAGCTGGTCTGCGGTTTCGCCCAGTGACTTGCCTTGCTGTTTCTGCCACGCTTTCCACAGGAACGTGGTGCCTTCCTTGTCGGCGAAACGCTCAAGATATTCGCGGCGCATCTCGTTTTGCGTGTCGCTGTAGATGTTCGGGTCGACGTCCATTTTGTGGTACATCGTATAATTCACAACGTCGCGCATGATGCGGATGAAGGCAAGGTTGTTGGATTTATGCAGCGCTTCCTTGACCGTGAAAACCTGTCCGTTTTCCTTGCTTTCGAAGTTGCTGAAGGTATGCACGCCGCCGCCGGTGAAGAAACGCTCGCCGGGGTTTGCGCTATAGGTGCGGTTGAGCGCGGCCTCAAGCGTCCCCTCCAGCGTCTTGTCGGTGGTTTCGGATTGCAGGTGGTCGATGACGAAACGCCCCAGCTTGTCGTCGGAATGGATGACCATATCGCGGCGCGCGTCTGCGCTCATGTCCTTGAACTTGCCGTGCAGGTCGGCGATGGCTTCGAGGTATGATACCATCGTGCGCAGCTTGGCGGTCGAGCCAAGCTCCAGCTTGGAATCCTCGTTCAGGTTGAACTGGCCATCAAAGTTATCCGCCTGTACGCGCAGCACGTTGGTGCCGTCGGGCAGGCGTTCATACAGCGTGAAGGTATAGGTGATGTTCGCGCCTTGTCCTGGCTTCAAAAGGCGGAAACCGGTCAGGCCGTATTGCTCCGCCACGGCCGGGTCGCTGAGGCTGTGCAGTTTTTGCGAAATCGCACGGTCAACCTGCACGTCGAGCGTGGTGCGCGCGGTGATGTCGAGGCGGTTCAGCTCGTACAGGCTTTTCATTTCCAGTGCGCGCAAAAGGTCGATTTGCAATGCGGTTGCGGCCTTTTGCGGGTTCGGGGCGGGGGTATGCTCTGCGCGCACAACTTGCGGGTCGGCGTAGGAGACGCGGGTGGCCAGCGTCGCGCGGGCGAGGCGTTCGCTGATGATACCCTCTTGCGCCAGAAGGGGCAGATAGGCATCGACGCGCGCTTCCAGTTCATCGCGCTGGCGCAGGAAATAGGCGGAAGGTTTTTTAACCGACAGCGCAATGCTGAGCGTGGCGCGGTAAACGGCGGCTTTTTCCGCCATCTCCGCATCGCTCATGTTCGTTTCGTCTTTGCGCAGCAGTTCGTTTACGCGCTGCGGGTCTTTGCCGAACCAGGCCTTCATGCCGTCGGAAAAACCATGCACCTCGCCAAAACCCGGCACGGCCGACAGCGGAATGGCGTTGATGTAATCCAGCACAATGCGCTGGCGCGCTTCGATGGTATTGGCTCCATCTTGATAGGCACGCACGGATGCCGTCAGCATCTGGCGGAATTTTTCTTCCTTGCTGCCGTTGGTTTCCCCGCCCGGAGAGTGGCGGAATTTTTCCAGCTGCGTCGCCAACGTCGATGCGCCCGCACCGCCTTTGCCCGTCAAATCCTGCTTGGCGGCATAGACAAGGCGTTCCCATTCAATCGCGGGGTTTTTGGTTTTTGCGTTGTCGCCCAGCAATTCGCGGTTTTCAACATAGAGAAGGCTTTTGACCAGCGCGGGCGGAATGGCGTCGAAATCTGCATAAGCCTGACGCGGGAAACGCGCATCGTGCAGCGTTTGCCCTTGGCCGTCGGTAATGCGCAAACCCGCTTGCGCCTTTTCGTTATAAATGGGGAAGAGGCGCACGCCGGCTATTTTGCGTTCCTGCCATTCGGTTTCGCCTTGCAGTACATAGCCGCGCTCCGTCAGGTTTTCGCGAATTTGCAGGGTCTGGGTGTAGCCAAGGCGCATGTCATAGGGGCCAGCGGCATAGGGGGCGCTATCAGGCCCGCTGGTTTTGGTTTCCGTGAACGAGCGGCCTTCGGCGGCAGCCGTAAAAATTTTCGACTGGATGAAAGACGTGTTGATTTCAACCGCGACGCCTGTCGTCAGCACGGCGCCTGTAATGGCAAGGCCATACATCCACTTGGGGACGCTACTGTACCAGTGAAGCTTTTTGGGTATGCGCGCATTGCCATCCGGCGTGCTGCTGTTGTTGGCATCGCCTGCGGGCGCTGCGGTTGCGTTGTTTTTGAGGTCGTCGCCACGACCATTTTGACCTGTAGCCATGCTACAGCACTCCCGGCCCGAAGGCACATAGTGTTGTTTATGTGAAATGGAGTATAGCAAAAGCTATACTATTCGCAATGGGCAAACACATACGCCGATAAGAATCTTTAAGCAACTGATTTTTAAAGGTAATTTAATTTCAAGTGGCGCCCGCGTGTTCGGCGAGAATCTGCTGCGCTGCCGCGACTCCGGTGGCAAAACTTGCCTGAAGCAAGTATCCGCCGGTGGGGGCTTCCCAGTCCAGCATCTCGCCCGCTGCATACACATGCGCGCAGGCGCGCAGGCGAAAACCATCCAGTGCCGCGGCGGTGATGCCGCCGGCGCTTGAAATCGCGCGCTCCATAGAAAATGGCGCATCCACCGTCAATGGCACAGCTTTAATACGCGCGGCAAGCGCGGCGGGGGCAAGCGTCGCAAGCGTGCTACCGCCCGCGGCCTCTTCACGCAGCAGCGTGGCGGCGAGGGGCGAAAGACCGCCCGCCGTGCGCAGCCAAGTGCCGAGCGATTTTGCGCCGCGGGCATGCGCGAGTTTTTGCGCGAGTTTTTCCTGCGTCACGCCCGGGCGCAAATCCAGATGCAGTATCGCGCGGCCGTCTTTTAATACCGTATCGCGCAGCGGGGCGGAGAGGGCATAAATGCCGCCGCCTTCAATACCGGCAGCGGTTATCATCGCCTCACTCTCGACCCGGCGGCCGGAAAAGCTGAGCGCCAGCGGCTTGAGCGGCTGCCCCGCGTATTGCTGCTTAAAGAAATCAGACCACGCAACATGAAACCCGCAATTCGCAGCGCGCAGGGGCGCTATATCAACGCCGCGTGCGGCCAGCAGCGGCACCCAGCTTCCGTCCGCGCCCAGCTTCGGCCACGATGCACCGCCAAGCGCCAGCAGCACGGCATGCGCGGCGGGGGCGGATGTTGCGCCTTGCCCGGCGGTTTGAAACTGCAGTGCACCGCTGTTGTCCCATCCGCGCCATTCATGGCCGAAGTGGAATGTGACGCCCATGGCAACAAGCCGTGCCTGCCATGCGCGCAAAAGCGGCGATGCCTTGAAGCTTTTGGGGAAGACGCGCCCGCTGGAGCCGACAAAGGTTTCTTCGCCAAGACCCGCACACCATGTACGCAACATGGCGGGGGTGAAATTGCGGATGGCTTGTTCGACCATGCCGCGGCCGCTGCCGTAGCGGGCGAGGAAGCGTTCAATCTCTTCGCTATGCGTAATGTTCAGCCCGCCGCGCCCTGCCATCAGGAATTTGCG
>DDBY01000063.1:15399-18429 GCA_002334985.1 Micavibrio sp. UBA2020 | reverse complement strand
GACATGCTGCCGCCGGAGCTGAAACAGCAAGCCGTCGATATGATACGCGGACGCGAAGGGGTGGAGCTGATGTCCAAACCCCTGCGCGAAGCGCGAGAGATTTTCGAGCGTGAATATCTGCTCTCGCAGGTCAACCGCTTTGGCGGCAATATTTCGAAAACGGCTGGCTTTATCGGCATGGAACGCTCCGCCTTGCACCGCAAGCTGAAATCACTCGGCATCCAGACCAACGACAAGGACGCCGACAAGGATTTGCGCAGCGAAGAAGAAGGCAGCAACAAAGAACGCGCGGAAGCCTGATAAAATACCGGCAAGAAGAATAAGAAGAAGAGGGACTTGGAAATATGAAAGTCGTGATATGCGGCGCAGGGCAGGTGGGCACGTCGATTGCCGAATACCTGTCTGACGAGGGCAACAACGTCACCATCATCGACAGCGATGCGGAACGTATTGCCGAAGTCAACGAAACGCTCGACGTAACGGGTTATGTCGGCCATGCATCGCAGCCGGACGTGCTGGAGCGCGCGGGCGCGGCGGATGCGGAAATGCTGATTGCCGCGACTTATTCCGACGAAGTCAACATGGTGGCCTGTCAGGTTGCACATTCGCTGTTCAACGTCCCCATGAAAATTGCGCGTGTGCGCAACCAGTCTTACCTGAACCCCGCTTGGGCAAATTTGTTCAGCCGCGACCACCTGCCGATTGACGTGATTATTTCGCCGGAAGTGGAAGTCGCCCGTGCGATTGCCAACCGTATCCGCGTGCCGGGAGCCTATAACATCATCCCCATGGCCGATGGTCTTGCGCAGGTGGTGAGTGTTATTTGCAAGCAGGATTGCCCGCTTTTGAATACGCCGCTCAAACACCTGACGTCGCTGTTCCCTGAACTGGCGATTGTTATTCTGGCGATTATCCGCGGCGATACCAAAATCATTCCGGGCGCGGATGACGAGCTTTTGGTCGGTGACGAGGTTTATTTCGTATCTTCGACCGACCACCTGTACCGCGCCATGGGCGCTTTCGGTTATAACGACCCGCAAACCCGCCGCGTGCTGGTTGTGGGCGCCGGTAAAATCGGCACACGCCTTGTCGAAGATATCCAGTCGAGTATGCGCGATATTTCTGTGCGTCTGATTGAAGCCGATTTTGATACCGCACAGCGCGTATCGGAAAAGCTTTCCGGCGTGACTGTCGTGCATGGCGACGGTCTTAACCGCGAAATCCTCGAAGAAGCCAGCATCGGTACGACCGAAGCCGTCATTACCGTCATGAACCATGACGAGAGCAATATTCTGGTTTCCATGCTCGCCAAACAACATGGCTGCGAGCGGGCGATTACGCTGATTAACAGCCTGTCTTTCAGTTCGCTGGCGACCAGCGTGGGGATTGATGCCGTGGTCAGTCCGCGTGCCATTACAGTATCGACAATTCTGCAGCATGTCCGCCGCGGCCGTATCAAGGCGGCGCATTCGCTGCGCGACGGTTTTGCCGAAGTGCTGGAGGTGGAAGCGCTTGAAACCTCCGCCATCGTCAACACGCCGATTAATGAAATCAAACGCCCGCGCGACATGATTTTCGGCCTGATTGTGCGTGACGAGCGTATTATCGTCCCGCGCCCCGATACGGTTATCAAACCGGACGACCGCGTTATCATCCTTGCGTCCCATGACCAAGTGCGCAAAGTCGAACAAATGTTCGCTGTTCGCCCTGAATATTTCTAAGGAAACTGCCACATGCCCCGCATTGCCTATGTCAACGGCCGCTACATTCCGCACCAATCCGCACAAATTCATATCGAAGACCGCGGGTTTCAATTCGCCGATGGCATTTATGAAGTCGTCGCGCTGATGGATGGAGAACTGCGTGATGAAGTCGGACATCTGGACAGGCTGGAGCGTTCGCTGGGTGAAATCGGCATCGCCATGCCGATGCCGCGCCGCGTTTTGCAAATCGCGATGCGCGAAATGGTGCGCCGTAACCGCATTAAAAACGGCGCTCTTTATATTCAGGTCAGCCGCGGCATTGCGGCGCGCGATTTCAAATTCCCTTCGCCGGCGGTGCGCCCGACACTGGTGATGACCCTGCGCCACATGACGTTTGATATTCCCGCGCGCAAGGCAGCGGCGAAGCCCGTCATAACCGTGCCGGATATCCGCTGGAAACGTCGCGATATCAAATCGACCGCGCTTCTGGGGCAGGTTTTGGCCAAGCAGATTGCGGTCAACGAAGGCGCCGCCGAAGCGTGGATGGTGGATGATGATGGCTTTATCACCGAAGGTGCGTCCAGCAATGCCTGGATTATTGATGCCAAAGGCCGCCTGATAACGCGCCCTGCCGCGCATAATGCCATCCTGAAAGGCGTGACACGGAGCGCGCTGCAAGCCCTTTGCAAGCAAGAGGGGATAGAGCTGGTAGAGCGTGCCTTCACGCCCAAAGAAGCCTATAAAGCGCGCGAAGCCTTCACGTCGTCGGCGACGGCGCTGATTATGCCGGTCAGCAGCATTGACGGGCATAAAATCGGCAATGGGAAAATCGGGCCTGTGACAGATAAGCTTTATGACCTTTACATGGAATATGCGATGAACCCGTCGCGCAAGGAACAAAAATGGAATCCGCGTTGATGCAATCTGCCGTAGTGAAAGTGCCGAAGCCGCGCGCGGTGCTGTTCGACTGGGATGATACGGTTGTCAATAACTGGAACATCGGCGTTGATGCGATTAACACCACACTGGTGCACATGGGCATGGAGCCGTGGAGCGAAGCGGAAATCCGCCGCCGCTCCGGCCAGTCGGCGCGCGATGCTTTCGTTATCCTGTTTGGCGAAGAACGCTGGCAGGAAGCGGACAAAGTTTACTACACGACGTTTCTGAAGCTGTGCAAAGAGCGCGGCGTGAAACTGGTGGACGGCATCGAAGATGTTCTTGCGGCGCTGGCACGCGCGGGTGTTTACATGGGCGTTGTCAGCAACAAACGCGGCGACCTTTTGCGCGAAGATGTTGCGCGCGCGGGCTTCACCGGATATTTCAGCGG
>DDBY01000063.1:0-15096 GCA_002334985.1 Micavibrio sp. UBA2020 | reverse complement strand
TGGCGCTTGAGGGCAGCGGCATTGCCCCTGCGGCGGATGTCTGGTTTGTCGGCGACAGCCACACCGACATGATGTGTGCGCACCGCACCGGTTGCAGCGGTATCCTGATTGAAACCAAACCGCCGCCGGAAGATCTGCTGCTCAAAAATCAGCCGGCGCGCCGTTTTGCCACTCACGGTCACTTTATGGAATTTATTGAAGAATATTTCCATTAGTTCATGGCTAAAGCGGCCGCATCCCCCTTGTGATTCAGCGGTTTCGGCTTTAGAAATAAATATGGTCAAGAGGGGTATAAAGGGCTCAAGGCCTTTTAAAACACACAAATTTTTGTGAAGGATAAAAATTAAGATGTCCGAAAAAAGCCAAAACCTGCAGGACAAATTCCTCAATAAAATCCGCAAGGAAAAAATGTCCGTCACCGTGTTTCTGGTGAACGGCGTGAAGTTGCAGGGCATCATCACCTGGTTTGACAATTTCTCCATGCTGCTGCGTCGTGACTCTCATTCGCAGCTTATCTACAAACACGCGATTTCGACCATCATGCCTGCATCGCCTGTGCGTCTGAATGACGAAGACGGTACGGACGGCAACGACGGCAGCGACGCGTAAGCTCAGGCGCCTGCGCATGATGCAGGCGGAAACCAGAAAATCCTATGACTGAAAAAATCATCGTACTGCATCCCGACCTGCCGCCCTCTGCGCGTGCGGAAGAAGGCGGGCAACGCACCCATGTGCGCGCACCCGATGTTGCGCTTGAAGAAGCCATCGGCCTTGCGCGCGCCATCGACCTTGAAGTTATTCACGCCGAAGTCGTTGTGGTGAAGCAGATAAAACCCGCAACGCTGATTGGCGGCGGTGTGGTGCAGCGTATCGCCTCCATGGCAAAAGAAGCCGAGGTGGGGCTTGTCTATGTTGATGCCGCCGTCACGCCCGTGCAGCAGCGTAACCTGGAGCAGGAGCTATCCTGCAAAGTCATCGACCGCACCGGACTTATCCTAGAGATTTTCGGCGCCCGCGCCCGCACCAAAGAAGGTATTTTGCAGGTCGAACTGGCCGCGCTGTCTTATCAACGTTCACGCCTTGTCAAGGCGTGGAGCCACCTTGAACGCCAGCGTGGCGGCCTTGGCAAAACCGGCGGCCCCGGCGAGACGCAAAAAGAACTCGACCGCCGTATGCTGGACGAAAAAATCAAACGCTTGAAAGTTGATTTGGAACTGGTCAAGAAAAACCGCCGCCTGCAACGTGAATCGCGCAAGAAAGAACCGTATCCGATTGTCGCGCTGGTGGGCTACACCAACGCAGGTAAATCGACGCTGTTCAACCGCATCACGGGGGCGGAGGTTTTTGCCAAAGACCTCTTGTTCGCAACACTGGACACCACCATGCGCGGCATAGAATTGCCGACAGGGCAAAAGGCGATTTTGTCCGATACCGTCGGTTTCATTTCCGACCTGCCCACCCATCTTGTCGCCGCCTTCCGTGCGACGCTGGAAGAAGTGCAGGAAGCCGCCGTCATTTTGCATGTGCGCGACATTTCGCAGGAGAATACCGAGGCGGAGAAAGAGGATGTGCTGAATATTCTCAAAGACCTCGGTATCGCCGCGGACGATGCGCGTGTCATCGAAGTGATGAACAAAATCGACAACCTGCCGGCCGAAGACCGAAATTATGCCACCGCGCGCAGCCAGTCGCAGGACAATCTGGCCGCCGTATCCGCGCTGACGGGCGAGGGGATTGAGCGGTTGTTGTCGCTGATTGGTGCGCGTCTTGGCAAAGACCGTATGACGCTGCAGGCCGACATCCCGCTGACGGACGGTAAGGCTATGGCATGGCTTTATGCCCGCGGCGAGGTTACCGCGCGCGAAGACGGCGATGAAACGGCGATAATTTCTGTGCGTCTTGACCCGGAAGACGTTGCGCGTTTTACCGATAAATTCGGATATAAATTCAGCGCCGCGCAGAAGGCGAAAAAGGCGAAAAAAGCAGCGGCGACCAAGCCGAAGAAAAAGACGGCAACCAAGAAAACAACCGTAAAGAAAAAAGGAAGCGCGACGTGATTGATATCGATGTTGAAAAAGTGGCGGACATTCTGCGCGCAGTCGCGGCCACCGAAGTCATGCCCCGTTTTAAAAACCTTGCCGATGGCGAAGTGCGGGAGAAAAATCCCGGTGATTTCGTGACCATTGCGGATGAAGCTTCGGAAAAAGCTCTCAGCGCGGCGCTGATGGCCTATCTGCCCGGCTCTATTGTTGTTGGCGAAGAGGCGGTTTCAAAAGACGAAACGGTGCTGGAGCGCTTTAAATCCGAAAACCCCATCTGGGTCATCGACCCGATTGATGGCACTTATAATTTTGCCCATGGGCGCAGTCATTTTGGCATTCTGGTTGCGCTTGTGCAAAATGGCGTGACGCAGTACGGCTGGGTTTACGACGCGCCGCAAGAACGTATGGCGATTGCCATCAAGGGCAAAGGCGCCACTATCAACGGTAAACCTGCGCAGGTGCGCCAAAGCGCACAGACGCCTGCGGAAATGACAGGCATGGGCGGCGGCGGTCAAGCATGGCATTTTGAATCTATCAACGGACATATCAAAGGGCTTATCAATGTGCGCAGCTCTTTGCATGATTTCCTCAGTCTTGCTGCCGGCGATGCCGATTTTGTTGTGCATATCAACAAAGTTACGCCTTGGGACCACTCTGCCACCGTTTTGCTGGCGCAAGAAGCGGGCGGGTACGTCCGCCTTGCGCATGAAAATATTCCCTTCGCGCCCGATATGCTGCGCCATTGCATGCTGATTGCAGCGCCGGACGAAGCCCGCTGGAAAATGCTGGAAGATGTTTTGTATCCGCGTTTGGTGAAGGCCGCCTGAAACAATCAGGGCTTGGGCGGTTCCGGCGGTTT
The DNA here is from genome assembly GCA_002334985.1 of Micavibrio sp. UBA2020. Taxonomy (GTDB): domain Bacteria; phylum Pseudomonadota; class Alphaproteobacteria; order Micavibrionales; family UBA2020; genus UBA2020. The sequence goes on along the minus strand of DDBY01000063.1, from coordinate 12,195 downwards.
AGGCTGATTTTGCGGCGGCTTTTTTCGTGCGCTTTTCTTGCCCCGCGCGAAAATGCCTGAAAGGCCGCGTTTTTGCGCAAGGTTAGTTCCAGCGCGCATGTTTTCGATTCCAGGCACCCATTTCATGCCGTTTGTCGTGCCGCCATGCGCGACATGTTTTTTCAATAGGTGCTTGTAGCACAGCGCGCAAACCATTTGCGGAATGGCAATCCAGCCGACAATGGCCGCCGCGCCGCCCGCGACGATTCCGCCGGCCCAGAGCGCGCCTGCGAGGGCGGAAACACCCGACAGCGCGGCCATGCCTGCACCACCGATTGCCGCAGCCACAGGTGCAGCCACCGCAGCGCCCATAACAACCATTCCGCCAATCATACCGATAGCGCCGGTGAGGGACGGGTCGTATTTTTTAGCAAGGCGTTCGATGATTTTCATTTTATGAATCGCGATATTATTTTTTGCGCATCGGCGGCGTAGTCATCATGCGCGTCAGCCAAGGCTGGCTTTGCCATTCGGCCTGTTTGCGCGCAAAATCTTTATCCGCCTGATATTCGGCAAGGTCTTTGACCACAAATGCGGGAAGGACGGCATCGAGCGATTTACCCCAAAGCGCCATTTGCGCATCAAAATCCTTTTTCAAGTCCAGTACATGCGACAGGCGGTGCGTCGCGTAAGATGCGCGTGCATCTTCTTCGCGCAGCAGCGGCACAATTTCGCACGGGTGGTCGAGGACGCGCATAGTTGAAAATGAAGTGATGGCGTATTTGTCTTCCAGAACTTGTTCGATAATCGTCAGATAGCCGCGCGATTTTTCGGCGGCGGCCTTATCGAAAGCAGCGCGAATATCGCTGCGGCTGGGGCCGTATTCATCATAGGTGGCCATGAAAATCTCTCCTGTAGCGCGCGAAAACAGCGCTGTTATTACATGGCCGCTACAATAACGATTGCAATATGAAAATAAAAGGCTTTATTTTTTCGCCGCTTTTTCAACAGCTTTGGCGTCATTCCAGCCGGCCAGACGGTCTTCGCGCGGGGCGGATTTGATGTCTGCATGGCCTTTTTGTTTCAGAAATTGTTCCATGTGGCGGAAGCGTTTTTCAAAGCGGCTGTTGGTGATGCGCAGCGCGTCTTCGGCATCGAAACCGTGATAGCGCGCGAAATCGACCATCATGAACATCAAATCGCCGAATTCGGCCATGACACGTTCCATGTCCGGCTTTTCGGCGTGAATTTCTTCTTTCAGTTCGCCAACTTCTTCTGAAATTTTGTCCAGCAGCATATCGACGTTCGGCCATTCCCATCCGGCTTTGGCCGCACGGCCCTTCAGCTTGGCGGAGCGGAGCAGGGCGGGCAGTCCTGTCGATATTTCATCAAGTATGCTGGCGTCTTTTTTTATGCCTTTGCGCGCACGCTCTTCCGCTTTTATTTCTTCCCAGCGGCGGTCGATTTCCTCGGGCGTGGTCAGCGTATTCGGCTCGTCGCCGAGGATGGTCGGATAACGGCGTTCCAGCTTATCGACGATTGCTTGCGCGACATCGTCGAAGGTGAAGCCGCCACGCTCGCGCGCGATTTCAGCATGAAAGGCGATTTGCAAAAGAACATCGCCCAGTTCGTCGCGCAGCTGGCCGTCAATCTGGCCTTGGTCAATCATGTCGGCAGTTTCGTAAGACTCTTCAATCAGGTACGGCACCAGCGACTGGTGCGTTTGTTCTTTCGTCCACGGGCAGCCCTCGGCATGGGTGCGCAGGTAGGCCATGATGTCCAAAAGGCGGTCTATGGGGCGCTCCGCCGTGGTGACCTGACGCTTTTTCTGAGGCTGTGTGGGGGTGGACATGGCATTTCTCCTGTTTTTCTGGCGGATTTATAGCATGGATGCGGTTTTTTGCGAAAAAAGCCTTGTCAATATTTTACATATTTGTTAATAATTCCACAGCGGTATAAGCAAAAAAATCAAAAAATAAGGGTGTGTCTCCATGGTTGTGTCGATTGACGCCAACGTTCAATACAAACGCGCATTGAAGGTAAACCTCGCGCTGGCCGTTTTGGTCTGGGTTTGCTGGTACGGGTTTGGCGGGGCGCATGCCGTGCAAAGCGTGATAGACAACTGGCAGATTACAGTGACGATGATTTTCGGCTCGCTGGTCGCAGGCGCCACAAGCGAAGGCGGCGGTGCGGTTGCGTTTCCGGTATTCACAAAAGTGCTCGGGATTCCGCCGCACGAAGCACGCGTTTTTGCTCTGGCGATACAAAGCATAGGCATGACAGCGGCGTCCATCGGTATTATCTTTCTGCGCGTGCGCGTGGAATGGCGTGCGGTGCTCTGGCCGGGGCTTGGCGGTATTTTCGGTTTGCTGTGCAGCACGTTTTACGTTTTGCCGCTGGTATCGCCGCCGCTGGTGAAAATCGCTTTTACCATTATGGTTTCCAGCTTGGCGATTGCGCTGATTTTCATGAACCGCAGCGAAAAAATACAGCGCCATAGCGCTTTGCCTTTCGTCGGCAGGAAGGAAATCTGCATTCTGATGTTTACCGGATTCATCGGTGGCATCATGAGCGGGCTTGTCGGCAGCGGCATTGATATCATCACATTCATGACCATGGTTCTGCTATTCCGCCTTGATGAAAAAGTCGCAACGCCGACAACCGTTCTGTTGATGACGTCAAATACACTGGTTGGCTTTGCGCTGCACGGCATGGTGCTGGATACCTTTACGCCCACGGTGCAAGGGTATTGGCTGGCCGCTGTGCCTGTGGTGGTCGTGGGGGCACCGGTCGGGGCTTATTTGTGTTCGGTGCTGTCACGCCGGACGATAGCGAACGTGCTGATAGGCCTGATTGCCATCGAATTCGTCAGCACGCTGGCCGTGATACCAATGTCGCCAAGGGTCGCGGCTACGGCGGCGCTGACGCTCGGCATTTGCGGGTTGATAAACTGGGCCATGTGCCGCAGCGCGGCTTATGCGCCAGCTGCGCATCCTGCGTAAAAGAAGCGAGAGGGCTTGCGTAAGAAGGTTGCGGCTAAGGCCGGTTTTCCCCTGCTGCGTATCTATCTAATGATGTGATAATGTATATTATGGAAATTAATAGACGCATCACAACAGGTATCTTTATAACGGCCGAAGCCGCAGGAATCCAGGCGTTTAAAAACTGCCATGCGGTATCTGCACATCATAGCCCGGCATGGCATCCCATATCCGGTTTGATGCAAGACCGATAACTTGCGCAACGCGCGCGGCGTCCGCTCTGGCCGTGCGGCTATCGGCATAGTTCATGACATAGACTCGCGCCGTATCGCGCAGCACCAGATTCAATTGATAGTTCCTGTGCTTGCCGCCACGTTGCACAACCAGCTGAAGCGCGTGAATATCGCTGAAATATGTCCTGGCGTCCTTGATAACCATGCAGCGCTCCGTCTGGTCAAAAAACACCGGACGCCGCAGCCCGATAAACAGGCCATAACCGATAGCGAAAAACACAAGCCCGAATAAAGCCGGATAAATCACATCCCGATTGATGTCTTTGCCTTGATTTAGCGCAGATGCAACCGTGGCAATGGCCGTGCCGCCGCCCAGCGCCATAAACATGCCGCAAAGAAAATACAAACTCTTGGTCGGTTTATAGCGCAGGCCGTATCCGGTTTCTTCTGTCAGCCTGTGGGTATTGAAATTGCTGCTGCCTTTGTTGAAAGATTCCCATTCGGTACGCATCGCAATCTCGTCGTTGAATTCCGACGGGTCGCGGGTTTTGTTCATGGATTGAATCTTGTCGGCAATTTTTTGCAGGAATTCCATGGCGCGGCGCTTTCAATGGGCTCCGCCGGATTCCGCGGGGCTTTTATGTCAGGGACAGTTCCATGAAAATCGTATCATAATTGCCGCCTTCGACGGAATAAACCTGACGTCCCGTTTCTGAAAAACCAAGTTTGCGGTAAAGCCCTATGGCGGCGCTTTGCGTCGCCGTGACATGCAGCTCGAGCGTGTCATAGCCAAGCTCGCGCGCATCGTCGATAAGCGTCAGCGCGATATGCTTGCCGTATCCTTTGCCGTGCTGGTGCGGATGCACATGCAGGTTGCAAAGCTCTACGCGGTTGTTTTCTTTTTGCTTCAACCCGCCGAAGCCGAAAAGCGTGCGGTCGTCATCGGCAAACAGGCCGAGCATCGTGCCGTTATTATTTTGGTAATCGCTGGCGCGCGCGTGAATATCGCCGTGGAAATCCGGATTCTGCACAAAGCCTTCCGCATTTTTCTGAAGTGAAAAACGGTAAAGCGCGCGCAGCTGTTCCGCGTCAGTTTCCGTGACGGGGCGCAGAATGACGTTGTTTTGCGTTTGCATGGGTATCAGCCCCCTTCTCCGCCGCCGGCTTGTCGTCATTTGCGGCCGCGTAATTCACCAGAGTCTGTTTGAAAATATGACGCAGGTTGACAAGGTCGGCAACCGCCGCGCGTTCGTCCACCTGATGCATGCCGCCCTTGGCCAGATAATCATCAGGCTTGTGGTGCTTGCAGGCAATGCCGCCGCGCTCCGGCAGGCCAAGCTCGATGATTTCCGCATCGGGGAAATAGTTCGATACGAAGCGGCCGTCGGTGGTGCCGCCGCTGCCATCAAGCTTCGCAGGCGTACCCAGCACGGTCTGCACGGCATCTTGCGCGGATTTGGCAAGTCCTGCGGGCTGGCTGTAATAGGGTTGCGATGCGGTGTCTTTGTTGGCGACAACCGTGATGTTTTTCAGCTTGTCCGCGTCCGGATGCGCCTTTGCCCATTCGGGCGGATTGGCGAGCGCGTCTTTAATCCACGCCTCAAGACTGTCCGGCGTTTGCGACGGTGTGAAGCGGATGTTCCAAAGCGCTTCTGCCTTGCCCGGAATAACCGCGCTGGCGCCGAAATCGCCGGATTTCAGCGCAACGGTTTCGAAATTGGTATTGGGGAAGTTTTCGTTGCCGTCTTTCCATTCCTTGGACGACAAGATAGACACCGCCAGCGCCAGCGCGCGGTTCGGGTTTTCGAAAAGCTCCTGATAGGCGGCATGCCCCTGCACGCCCGCAACGTTGAACGTGCCGACAAGGCTGCCACGGCGGCCGATTTTGATGTGGGAGCCGAGGTCATCCTGCGAGCTGGGCTCGCCCACGATAAAGGCGTCAGGCGCCTGCCCCTCTTTTTTCAGCCACTCCAGAACCTTGCGCGTGCCGTTGACGGCCGCCCATTCTTCGTCGGTGGTCAAAATCATGCTCACGCGTACGTTGCCCTGCGCTTTCAAATCTTTCATGGCGTCTTCTACGGCGGTGATGAAGGCGGCGACGCTGCCTTTCATATCCGTCACGCCGCGGCCATAGAGATAACCGTCTTTCACTTCACCATCGAAAGGCTTGGTCGTCCATTTCGCTTCGTCGCCCACGGGCACGACGTCGAGATGCCCGATGTAGCAAATATGCTTGGCAGGCTGGCCGTTATCATTGCCGGATTTATCACTGCCGAATGTCCATTCCAGATAAACGTTTTCGACGGGGTAATCCCATTTGTGATGACCGCCGCTGTATTCGCTGCGCTCAACCCGCGCGCCTGATTTGGCGGCATAATCGGCAATGGCATCGATACTGCAGGCGGAAGCCGGCTTGTCGGCCGGATTCACGGCGGTGATGCTGGGGATTTTTACCAGTTCACGCGCCAGTTTGACCGTTGCGTCACCCGCAGCGTCGATGTCGTGATGTGTATGCTTATGCGGCACGCGCGTTCTCCATCCATTCGGCGGCGCGCTCGAAATAGCGGCTGGTGTTGATGCGGCGTGCATCTACCTGCGTTTTCGCGATTTCGCGGAAAGACGTCACGGCGGGCAGTTCGGCCGCTTTGTACAGATATTGATACGGCCCTTCTGCGTCGCGCACCAGAAGCGCGCAGTTGTGGCTTTGCAGGTTTTTGTAAACCTGTTCGCGACCCTGCAGCAGACTTGCGCAGATAACCAGTTCGTTTTCGCCGGGCATGTATTGCAGCGCGTCCATACGCTCGACGCTGACTTGCTCTTTCAGGCCGATTTTGCGGCTGAGCTGTTCGGCCAGTGCGCAGGCTTCTTCGTCGAAATCGACGCAGATGACTTTCGATTGCGGGCAATGGCGCGCCAGCAGGAAGGCCGTGAGCGGCAAAGCCCCTGCCCCCAGAAAGCTGATGCGGTCAAACTTGCGGGTTTTGAACAGGTCAAGTTCTGCCTGACACAGTTCGGTATATTCAGGGAAGTACCAGAATTCGGCGAGGTCGCAGACGGGGCGGCCAATCAGATGTTTCGCCCAGAATTTTTCCATCTCGCACTCCGCGATGCCGCAAAGCACGGGCAGGTTTTCACGCTCGACCGCCAGCTCCGGCGCATCCAGCAAAAACTTCGCCAGTTCCGGCGACTGGCAACGCGTCAGGGTGCGCACCAGATGCGTCAGGGAATCCGTCACGCGGTGGTTCATGGGCGAGAGATTTTTCTCGGTGCGCAGCAGCTGATAGCTGGCGCGGATGGCGTTGATGGCTTCTTGCTTGAGCATGTTTGTCGGCATTGGTGACCTGCTTTCCCTCGTTTGTCCGCTGGGGTATATTTTTTATAATTCGTTTTTGCTGTGAATGCAAATCATTCTCATTCGCAGAAATATACACCCGGCTATAACTTTGTCAAATTAGAAAATAAGCATTATTTATCAAATATATAGGCCTTGGCAGGTACGAATTGCATCTTGCCCGCCGCCGTCTGCTGCGCTAGGTAATAGAGCATAAGTTTTTTAAAAACAGGGAGATAGGACATGCAAAAACGCACGCTGGGCGATTCCGGTTTGATGGTGGCGCCGCTATGTTTCGGCGGAAATGTTTTTGGCTGGACGATTGACGAAGCGCAGTCCTTCCCCCTGCTCGACGCCTTTGTCGAACGCGGGTTCAATTTTGTGGATACGGCAGATGTCTATTCGACATGGGGCGGGCCGGACAACAATGGCGGCGAGTCCGAAACTATCATCGGCGCGTGGTTCAAAAAATCCGGCAAGCGGGACAAGGTGGTTCTGGCCAGCAAAGTCGGCCATGAAATGACGCCGGAGAAAAAAGGATTGTCGGCCGCGCATATCCTGCGCTCGGTCGATGAAAGTCTCAAGCGTCTGCAAACCGATTACATCGACCTGTACCAGTCGCATAAAGATGATTTGAGCGTGGCGCCGGATGAAACGCTGCGCGCCTATCAAAAATTGATTGAACAGGGAAAAGTCCGCGCGATTGGCGCATCGAATTTTACAGCGGAGCGCCTCGCCCTCTCGCTGCAAACGGCGAAGGATGCGGGGCTGCCGAGGTATTGCAGCTTGCAGCCCGAATATAACCTTTATGACCGCGCAGGGTTCGAGGCGGAATTGATGCCGCTTTGCGTGAAGGAAAACGTAGGGGTTATCAGCTACTACTCCCTCGCCCGTGGTTTCCTCAGCGGCAAGTATCGCAGCGAAGCCGACCTTGGCAAATCGGTGCGCGGCGCACGCGTGGCAGAAGTCTATTTCAACCCGCGCGGTTTTCGCATTCTGGACGCGCTCGACAGCATCGCATCCGCGCATAACAGTAACGCCGCGCGCATCGCCCTCGCATGGCTGATGCAACGCCCCGCCATCACCGCCCCCATCGCCAGCGCAACCACGATTGCACAGCTGGAAGATTTAATGGCAGCGGCAGAGGTCAAACTGACGGCGGAGGATGTGAAGGTTTTGGATGCTACGAACTATTAAAAGCCTTTAATATCAAAAGATTACTTTTTAAGAGGCGATAAACGTGATGGGGGACGGGTTAAAAGAACGCTCATTTTTTAACTAATTAATGTTAGAATTCTTATTGTTTTCGTTGTTCTCGGGAGAGGCAAAAATGGCTGAAGAAAAGAAGAAAATAGAAATCAAAGAAAAAGAGAATAATAATCCTGATATTATTCTAATCGAGCCAATAGAAAGTTTATTTATTGACGGGTTTCAAGGCGTCAGCATGAATAATGGAATTGTTCGTATTAATTTACACGAAGACAAATACGACCCCACAACGGAAAAAGTTAGTCGACACATTGTCAAAAGATTATGTATCCCAATTGCTTCTTTTATCTCTTTTGTTGATACCCTTGATGAGATTAAGAAATCCCTGCCGATAGAAATCCATTCAAAAAATAAAGAGAATTAAGCGCGGTGAGTGAAGATAAAAAACTTCTTCAGTTCCCTGTACATACACGCTCCGAGGAACCGCGTGTGTTTTCTACTTCTAGTGGAGGCGGCGACGGTGAAGATATGTTAGCTAGACTAATAAAAGTTGAAACAGATTTACAAGCCGTAAAAAGTGTCCTTGCTGATTTACAAGGTTTATTGATAAGGCTTGATGAGAGAACGAAACAGCTCCCAAGTACTTTTGTATTAGTCACCACAGTAGTATTGACGGTTGTTGCTATTGCGGGTCTCCCCCCTATTATTAACTCTATAATAGACAATAAAGCAGCCCAATCTGCTCAGTTATCTTATTCAATGGCTAAAGATTACAAGGTTGAGCAAAAACAACTGGGCGCTTCGAAAGAGCCTGAAGAAGTAATCGTCCCCAGCTCTATAGAGGGCGACATACCTAATAAGCCTGATTAACTATTTATCTGCAAAAATGGTCGGAGTGCGGGGATTCGAACCCCGGGCCTCTTGCTCCCGAAGCAAGCACTCTACCAGGCTGAGCTACACTCCGACGCGGCGGGAACAAGTTATAGAGCAGTTATGTCGCATATTCCCCCGCGCGGTGCAAGGGGTATTTGCGGGAATTTTGCGGGGTTAGTAATCCCGTTCTACTGCAAAATCAATGAGTTCGGCCAAATCACGGCGGATGCCGTTGCCGGGCAGGTTTTCAAGGCATTTGCGCCCCTTGGCTGCAAAATCCCGCGCCTGCGCGAGGGAAAGCTCGAGCCCCTTGTGCTTTTTAATCAGCGCCTGCGCTTCGGCAAGGTCGCCGTCTTTCTGGTCGAGGTCGCACATCGTGCGCTGCCAGAATTGTTTTTCCGCCGCGCTCGATTTGGCCATGGCTTTGAGCACAGGCAGGGTCATCTTGCCTTCTTTGAAATCATCGCCGATGGATTTGCCAAGGCGCTCTTCGGAGGCGGCGTAATCCAGCACGTCATCCGAAATCTGGAACGCAAGGCCGAGGTACATGCCGTAGTCGCGCAGCGCCTGACATTCGCTGGCGGGGCGGTCGGCCACGATGGCGCCAACCTCGCAGGCAGCGGCGAAAAGCTCGGCCGTTTTGGCACCGATGACTTTCATGTAATCCGCTTCGGTGGTGTCGATGTTGTTGGCGGTGGAGAGCTGCAGCACCTCCCCCTCCGCAATCACGGCGGAGGCGTTCGAGAGGATGCGCAAAACTTCGAGCGAGCCGTCTTCCACCATCAACTGGAACGAGCGGCTGAACAGGAAATCACCCACCAGTACGGCCGCTTCGTTGCCGAAAACGGCATTAGCCGAAGCCTTGCCGCGGCGCTGGTCGCTTTCGTCCACCACGTCATCATGCAGCAGCGTGGCGGTATGGATGAATTCGACGCAGGCGGCCAGTTTGTATTGGCGCGTGCCTTTGTAGTCGAACAGTGCGGCAGAGGCGAGCGTCAAAAGCGGGCGGATACGTTTGCCGCCCCCCGCTATCAAATGTCCGGCCAGCTGCGGGATAAGCGGAATGTCGGACTGCATACGATCAAGGATAAGCGCGTTCACCGCGGCCATATCCGGCTTCAGCGCGTCGGCCAGCCTTTGCAGCGGGTTTGCGGTTGTCGCGGCGGCGGCGGGCGTATTATCATGTGCGGTATGCGCAGGCGTCATGTCCGTCTTCCGGCATGGTTGAAACTGCACTCTTATAACAAAATTTCGCGGCGGATATCAGTGAATTTTTGGGCGGCAGGCAGCGGATGATAGAAATCTATACGGCCAGCGACATGGGCGAAATTGCATTTGTAAAATCCCTTTTACAGAGTGCGTCCATGGAGTATGTGGTTTTCGACGAGCATACCTCCGGCCTGTTCGGCGGCTTTGCCGATTGCCGTATTATGCTACTCGACGATAATGATTACGAAGCGGCATACGACCTGCTGTTCGACGCAGGGCTGGAGCCGAGCGAAGCGGAGTACCGTTCATGACCAGCACACCCGAGCAGGAATTACCCGTTATAGAGACCACGCTGCTGCGCGGGCGGGTAAAGCTTTTGCAGCCGAAGGTGGGGTTTCATGCCTCGCTCGATACCGTGTTCCTCGCTGCCGCCGTGCCGGTGAAAGAGCGCTGGCAAGTGCTCGATGTCGGCTGCGGCGTTGGCTCCGCAGGGTTATGCGTTGCTTCAAGAAACAAAAATATACATCTGACTGGAATAGATATTCAGCGGGAATTGACCGACCTTGCGCTGCAAAACGCTGTTTTGAACGATGTGGCAGGCCGCAGCCGGTTTTTTCAGGGCTCTTTATTGTCTGAAAAAGCAATTGAAAACAATTATTTCAACTCCGTTCTTATGAACCCACCTTATCAAGAAGGCGGCACGCATACCCCCTCGCCCAGTAGCATCAAGGCTTTTGCGCATGGCGAAGACGCTTCAGGCGCTACTTTAGAAAACTGGTCTAAATATGCACATTCTAAACTAAAAAATGGTGGATACCTGACCGTTATTCACCGCGCCGACCGTCTGGATGATGTTTTGATGGCGCTGGGTAAAAAACGGTGGTTCGGCAGCTTCGTTGTCTATCCGCTCTACCCCCACGCCGGCGAAGACGCCCGCCGCGTCATCGTGCAAGCACGCAAAGAACGCTACGCCGCCCTCAAGCTAAAATCCGGCATGGTCATCCACCAGAAAAACGGCCAGTACACACCGGAAGCCGAGGCGGTGCTGAGCGATGGGGCTCCCATAGATATGGGGTAACGACGGCTACTCCACAATTTCCCATAGCGCGTCAATTTTGTCGTCATTCTTTTTTGGGCGCAGCGTTCTTATTTTTATGTTTTCTCTTACAATGGCTACAGACTTTGGCTCCTCGCTTGCCAGAGATTTATATGTAATTGACACTAAGGTCCCCGCTTGTCCGCGCATTTTATTGAGGGCGTCCCCGATTTTCATACCTGCTGTATTTTGCTCATCAATTGTCAAGATGAAGTCACCGCTACGCAGGCCTGCACGCCATGCGGGCTTGTCTTTGACGGCGCTTTCTATCCTGAGGCCTTTTTCAGAGATTGCATCTACGCCTACGAGGTTGAACTGGAGTCCTATCCCTCCAAAACTCGTTTTGATGTAGGCTTCCTCATTACGCACATCCAGCAGCTCGGTGCGGGTTTCGACGGATAGCATTTTTTGACTTAAAACGTCGATTTGCTGTGAGTGGCTTTGCAGACTTTTTTGCAAGGTTTGAATTTCAAAAAATGCGTAAAGGCTAAAGCCGCTCAATGCGGCGATAAATACACCCGCCATCAGGCGAAAAAACAAAATCATGCGAAGCTCCGCTAAAAAGAATATCTAAAAAGTAAGTATTATAAAAAAAATTAAGCCTTATGCAGGCTTAATTTTTATCGCATCTATTTAACAGTAATATCAAAAACTGCTTTTCGGCGCGGAAACTTGCGGCGCTTGGGGGCGTTGTTTGAAATCGGGCTCTTTGAAGTTGTTGACGGATACGGATGCCGCAACACCGCCCAGAATGTCCAGCAGCGGACTGGTGGGTTTGGCTTCAACCTCGACATGCTGGCCTTTGAACACATCGGCCACGGGGTCGCCCGGTTTCATTTTGTTGCCGTTTTGGTGCATCAGGGGTTGAAAGCCATCGACCTTGAAGCCGCTGTTCGTCAATCCGGCCAAAAGCGAGCTGCCTTCACGCGCGACGATTTCGCCGCTGCCGCCGGTGATTTCCATGATGTCTTTGCCCGGTGATACGCTCATCCAAATCCCCTTATCCCGTTTTTATTATCTGTGCTTCTTCGTGATGTCTTTTTTTTATATTTATGCGCTGTGGCGATAGGCCACATTGGTCAGGTGCTTGGGCGGGTTGGCGGTGTCCATCACCTCCATCAGCCCGATTTCACTGGTTTGCTTCAATTTCTGGCAGGCATGGGGGCTCAGCCCCTGTTCGGAGTAAATCAGCGTATCTTCCATCAAAAGGTCGATTGTATTCGCACCGATGCGGAAATGGATGGGGCTGTCCTTGGGCAATTGCCCGTTCAGCACCATGACCAC
>DDBY01000040.1:980-18528 GCA_002334985.1 Micavibrio sp. UBA2020 | reverse complement strand
GTAGGTATCGTTGAATTTTTTGAAGAAGTCGATATCGAGCAGCATCAGCACCATCGGCGTATTGCCGGTTTCGCATTCGGAAACGCAGTTCAGCATTTGCTGGTCGAAAGCCTTGCGATTGAGAAGACCGGTCAGGCCGTCCGTCATTGCCTCTTTTTTCACAGTGTCGAGGTTGTTGCGCAGCTCCGTCACCTGCTGCGACGAATTGACCAGCTGCACTTCAAGTTCCTGGTTCTTCTCGACCATCTTTTTGGTATCGGCAACAATGGCGGTGACAATCTTGCCAAGGTCTTCGATGGAATTCGCCTGCGTCAACTGGTCGGACACATCGCTCAGGTTATCGCCGTATTCGGTCGCGGCGGATTTCGCGCCGCTGACCATCGCGGCCAGTTCGGCAATCGCGCTTTGCATCTGGTCGCTGATTTTCTTGACGGCTTCGTCGCGCACCGCTTCGTTCATGTAGCGGCGGTAAATCTGGTGGCAGGCCACTTCGTCAAGCTTGCCCTGATAGGCTTCGATGGCGCGCACGATTTCGATGTCGCCGACGAAGTAGCGATACCAAAGCTCGTACATCTCCGGCACGGGGCGCAGTTTCAAAACCTCGATACGCTCCAGCGCGTTCACGGCGATTTCCTGCGCTTTTTCAAGCGACTCGCTGTACATGAACGGGGTCGTGATTTCCACGGCGGCCGTTTTGTCGTTCGGGTCTTTTTTGTCAGTCGGTTTGTTCATGTAACGGGGGCGCCTGCGTGAAAACTTTGGTCATCTAATGCTTAATAAAATAGAGAATTTGCGGCGAAATTTCCAGTCCCCGCAGCATTTTCAGAACATTACAAATGTTTAATGTCTGGCTGCATGTGCTCCGTCTGTGCCGACAGGGCGACGATGGCGTCTTCGGGCGTTTCCACAACCTGATAAAGACTACGGTGCCAGAAGGGCGTGAAGCCGACTTCGACCATGTGGTCCACCATTTTGAGCAGCGGGTCGTAAAAACCGTCCACATTCACAAAAACGATGGGCTTGTCATGCAGGCCGAGGTATTTCCATGTCAGGATTTCAAAGGTCTCGTCCAGTGTGCCAAAACCGCCCGGCAGGACGATGAATCCTTCGGATTTATCGACCATCATCTTTTTGCGTGTATGCATGCTGTCCACGATATGCAATTCGGTCACATCGTCGTTCATGACTTCTTTGTCCTGAATATGCTCGGGGATGATGCCGACGACTTCGCCGCCAGCGGCAAAGCAGGCTTGCGAAACGATGCCCATCAAACCGACACGGCCGCCGCCATAAACCAGACGCACCTTGGATTCCGCCATCACCTGTCCGAGGCGTGCGGCAATATCCTTGTAAATCTGGTCAACTTTATGGCCCGTGCCGCAATAGACACAGGCGGAAGCGATTTTCGACATGGTGCTGAATTTCTCCTTTATATCCGCGGCATTGGCGGCGGACGGTGGATAACTGTATAGGGAAATTGCCGCAATCTGTCCAGTTTTTTAGATTTTTATGTAAAAATTCAAACCGCAAAAACCCGTTTTTGCTTGTCTTGCGCCGCAATAAACGACAAAACTACGGTTTGATTTTCACCCCAGCGCAGGAATACCCGTCATGGACGACATTATCAGCCTTATCCGCAAAACTCTTTTCGTGCCGGTGCATCCGGCGGGCTGGCCGTTCATCGCCGGTTTTGCCGTGCTGGCGCTTGTGCTCGCGCTCATCGCCGACTTCCTCGGCTTTGCGGGTCTGGTGCTGACGCTGTGGTGCGTCTATTTCTTCCGCAACCCCGCGCGCGTCACGCCTGTGCGCGAAGGTCTTGTCATCAGCCCGGCTGACGGCATGGTTTCTCTTATCGCCGAAGTGCCGCTGCCGCCCGAGCTGGATGATTGCCGCGGCAAAGACGACGACACCCTGCTGGCCGCGCCGACCGTCACGCGCGTCAGCATTTTCCTCAACGTATTCGACGTGCACGTCAACCGCGTACCGGTCGATGGCGATGTCACCAAGGTCGTTTATCACCCTGGCAAATTCCTGAGCGCGAACCTCGACAAGGCCAGCCTGGAGAACGAACGCTCCACCGTTTTGATGAAAGTCAAAGGCCAGAACACCAGCGTTGCTTTCGTGCAAATCGCAGGGCTTGTCGCGCGCCGCATCATCTGCAAGCTGAGCGCTGGCCAGCAAGTAAAAGCGGGCGAGCTTTACGGCCTTATCCGTTTTGGCAGCCGCGTTGACATTTACCTGCCGCCGGGGGCTGAACCGCTGGTTTGCGTCGGGCAGCGTGCGATTGGCGGCGAAACCGTCATCGCCGACCTGCAATCCGGCGAAGCACGCCGCAGCGGCGAAAACCGCAATCCGGCCTAAGGCGTCTCCACGGAGCATACACCATGAAAAACGCCCAGCCGAAACCGCCGCGCAAACTGTCACTGCACAAGATGATACCGAACATGATAACGCTGACGGCCATGGCGGCCGGCATGACGTCTATCAAGTTCGCCATCGCGGGCAAGTGGGAACACGCGGTCATCGCCATCGTCGTCGCCGCGTTCATGGATGCGTTCGACGGCGCGGCCGCGCGGCTTTTGAAAGCGCAGAGCAAACTGGGGGCGGAGCTGGACAGCTTTTCCGACTTCGTTTGCTTCGGCGTTGCGCCCGCTTTGGTTGTCTATCTCTGGGCACTTGAAGGCGCAGGGCGCTGGGCATGGCCGGTCGCGCTGGTTTTCGCCATGGCGGTCACGCTGCGCCTTGCCCGCTTCAACATCGCGAATGAAGAAGGCGACCCGAACGACCCCTTGCGCAAATACTTCACCGGCGTGCCCTCGCCCATCGGTGCGGGGCTTTGCCTGCTCCCCATGATTGTCAGTTTCCAGACCACAGACCATGTGAAAGAGCTTGTCACATCACCCGCCATCGTCGGCATCTGGGCGATGATTGTGGCCGCGATGATGGTCAGCAACATCCCGACGTTTTCAAGCAAGCAGCTGCGCATCCCCTACAAGCTGAAAATTCCCGTGCTCGGCTTTTTTGCCATCGTTCTTGCGGGGCTTATCAACGATACATGGCCGACGCTGACGATGCTGGGCGTTGTATATCTGCTGGCCATGCCCTTTGGTGTGCGTCACTATCAAAAACGCGCAGCCGCTTACGAAACCGGCCAGAAAGACCCCGAAGTCGAAGCGGAAGACGGCGAAGAATAACAAGCGCCGCAAAAATCGGATAAAACAAAAAACGCCGCTCTGAAAAGAACGGCGTTTTTTGTTGCCTTGAAAGGCGTTTGCTTGATTAGCGCATTTCACCCGGGGGCTTCGGCGCGCTCGGCCCGCGGCTGGCGGCAAAGTCGTTTTGCTCATCCGCAACCATGACCTTATAGGACTGCGAGGCTTGCCCCATGCGCATACGCTGCTGTTCCGGCGTTTCCTGGTTGGCCAGCTGTTCCATGTTCGCATGCCCCTGAGCGAGGCCTTCGTTGATGCGCGCCCAGCTCGGCGAATTGAGGTTGTTTTTCGCCGTCACGATGTTGTCCTGATATTGTTTCAGCACAGGGTCAGACAGAATAGCCGGCGCCGCACTCAGCGCCGAAATGCTGGCGCCCGAAATCTTAGCGCCCCCTGCGATGACGGAGCTGTTGCCATGCGCATAGGAATGCCCCGCCACGGTCGAAGTTGCACCGTTGATTTGCGCCGCGAGTTTACGCTCTGCGGTTTCCGCCTTACTCGGACGGCGCGCGTCTTTGGCCATCGCCGAACGTTCGGAATAGCTCGACGGCATGAAACCGTCGGAACCTGAGTATTTGCTTTGAATAGCGCGGTCGCGCTTATTGCCGCCAAACATACCCTCGGCGCCGCCACGTCTTGAGCTGTCCGAAATATCCGTCATCGCCGTCACGAACATGCTGCCGATGGGGCCCGCCTTGGCGGTAACGCTTTTCATGGCGGTGCTTTCAAGCACGTCAGCCACATCGGATTTAGGGCCGCCGGCTGCACCGCCGCCGCCACCACCGCCTTGAATACCCATTTGCGAAAGTGTTTGTTCAATCGCGAGAGCGTTTTTCTGAATCGCCTGCTGGTTGTCAATCAGTTGACCGCCTGCCTGCTCGTTCTGAACGGTATCGACCATAGGGCTCTCCTCGTTTGTTATCCGCGCGTTTGGCACGCCGCGGCATGGCCAGTGTTTAGACACTGGTATTTTCGCTATTAAATAATGTTAACACAGAAGCCGTATTATCGACAATCGAAACCGCGAAAAATCATATTATCTATTTGAATTAAATAGAATATTTTTTGCTCCTCGCCCCGAATCTGCCGTCCCGTCACGCGGCCAGCGCCAAGGGGCCGCGCAGGCGGCGGTAAGACAGTGCCTCGGCCACGTCGGGCACATCAATCACGTCCCGCCCTGCCAAATCGGCGATGGTGCGCGATACGCGCAAAACGCGGTGCCAGCCGCGCGCCGAAAGTTTCATTTTTTCAGCAGCGTCGCCGAGCAGCTTTTGCGCGGCCCCCTGCATGGGGGCAATCCGCGTGAGCACATCGCCGTCGGCTTCGGCGTTGGTGAACAGATGCGCGGCGCCTTCTGCGGCAAATCTGTCTTGCTGGCGCCGCCGCGCCGCATCCACGCGCAGCGCGACATGGGCAGAAGATTCACGCGGCGGCGGCAAAGCCAAATCGGCCGCGCTGACGGCAGGCACGTCGATATGAATATCGATGCGGTCGAAAACAGGCCCCGAAATTTTGGCCTGATAATCCGCCATACATTTCGGCACGCGGCCGCAGGCCAGCGCCGCATCGGCCGCATGACCACAGCGGCACGGGTTCATCGCGGCAATCAGCTGAAAATGCGCGGGGAACGTCACATGGTAATTCGCGCGGCTGACAAGGGCGCGGCGGGTTTCAAGCGGCTGGCGCAGCGCCTCCAGCGTCTGGCGGTTGAATTCCGGCAGCTCGTCCAGAAACAGAACGCCGTGATGGGCAAGGGATATTTCGCCCGGCTTCGCGCGCAGCCCGCCACCGATAATCGCCGGTGTCGATGCCGAATGATGCGGGTCACGAAATGGGCGCGTGGTCACCAGCTTGCCGCCTTCGAGCGCGCCTGCAATCGAATGTATCATCGAAAGCTCCAGCGCCTCGCGCGGGCTGAGCGTCGGCAAAATACCCGGCAGCCTTGCAGCCAGCATGGATTTGCCGGAGCCCGGGGGCCCGACCATCAGCATATTATGCCCGCCCGCCGCCGCGACTTCGAGCGCGCGCTTGGCACTTTCCTGCCCCTTCACATCGGCAAGGTCGAGGCGGATGGGGTTTGTCTCCGCCATCGTGGCCTCCGGCCTTGTCAGCACTTGTGTGCCTTTCATGTGATTGAGCAGCGCGACCAGATTGTCCGGCGCCAGCACGTCCAAATCGCCCGCCCAGACGGCTTCGCCGCCGCAGTCCTTGGGGCAGATAATGCCCCGCCCCTGCGCAGATGCGGAAATCGCTGCGGGCAAAACGCCGGATACCGCGCGCAAACTGCCGTCCAGTGACAGCTCGCCCAGCGCGCTATAATGCGACAGCTCTTCGCCCGGAAAAACGCCCATGGCCGCAAGAACGCCCAGCGCGATGGGCAGGTCAAAATGGCTGCCCTCTTTGACGACATCGGCAGGGGCAAGGTTGACCGTCACCCGTTTTGCCGGCAGCGCAAGACCGATGGCGTGCAGCGCGGCGCGCACACGCTCGCGGCTTTCCGCGACGGCTTTGTCGGGCAACCCGACGATGCCAAAAGCCGGCAGCCCTTGCGTGATTTGCACTTCGACGTCGATATCAAGAACATCGACGCCCTGAAAAGCGACCGTTTTGACGCGCTGAACCATATCCCTGCCTATCCCAAATCTTTTTTTATTCAAAACAGTTCCGCCCGAAGCAAAGACGGCTAAAAATCATTCTCCCGCCGTTTGTACCCTAAATGTTCTTTTTGGTAAAGTAATATTATTACAATATGGCATTATAACTTGACACAAAGCGTCATGGGCGTAGGCTATCGTACTATGTCAAAACATGAACACAAAGAATCAACCGGCGCTGAAACAGCCGCGCGGCAACCGAACGCCCTCGGCAAGCTGCGCAGCGGCCTTGCCAAGGCCGTGTCGCGCAAGGCGCCGATATGGGTCAAAGCCTGCCGCACACTTTTGCTGACCGCGGCAACGCTGGTGGGTATCGACCAAGTGCTGCTGCCCAACTTGCCGGGGCGCGCATTAACAGCGGGCGAGACCGCCATGCTGCGCGAAGTGTTCAAAGATTCAGTCGATTACAACAAAGTGCGCGTGCATCAATCCGCCGCCGCCACACGCTGGCTGGACTGGCAGGGGGCGGAGGGGGTGACGCATAAAAACGTTATCATCATCCGCGATAACACCTGCAAAAAAGACTATAGCCAGTGCGCCAGCGACTATCACAAATATGTTTTCATGCACGAAGCGGCGCATGTCTGGCAGGGACAGAACGGCATGATGCCAAGTGCGCTGAAACTGGCTTTTGAAAATTACAGCCGCCTGCTGCCCGGTGAAAAATATCACCAGCATTACGAATACGGCCTGAAGCCCGACAAGCCGCTTGAGAGCTATAACGTAGAGCAGCAAGCCAGCATCATCACCGATTATCACATGCACATCAAAACGGGCGCGCAGACCTACGCCTTTCTGAACCTTGACGATTACCCCAGCTTTGCCGCCGAAAAAGCCGCCTACGAGCGCACGCTGGCGCCCTTTCATCAAAACCCCGCCTATTTACGGCCTTAAGATGATGAAAAGTCAGGGTTTTTATGTCGCTTTTGCGGCCTGTTCGTGCGCCCGCACCTGTGGTATGAAATGTCATGCCCCTTAAGGAAACCTTACAGACGTATGTGGCCTTTATCGTGCCCCACAGCAGTGAACCGCAAAAAGGAATTGCGGTGCCCTTTGCCGTGGAAAGCCGCGACCTTGCCGACCTCGACATTCCGCGCGAAGCCTGCGCGTTTTATTTTTATGACGCGCCCGCAAAACTGACACCGCAGGAAAGTCTGGCGCATAAAAAAAACACATCCAAAGAATACCTGCTGGCGCATGAAACACTGACGCGGCATGAAGTGAAAGTCATGCTTGCCGGCGCCGATTACAAAATCCTTGAAGGCCGCATGCAATGGGACAGCCGCGTCGAGGCGCATGATATTTTCATCGTCACACGCAACCACAGCATCCAGCCGGTGACGGAAAACCATGTCGTCATCAACGCAAACTCGCAGCAGGTGCATCCCAAAACGCCGCAGCACGGCCGTACTATCGCGCCCGAAAAACTGGCCGGGCTTTACAACCCCGTTTTGCAAAAAGACGTGCTGATACCCAGCATGCCGAACCCCCGCCGCCGCCGCCCGCCACAAGGCGATGCGCCGCCGCCGCGCTAGGGGGCTTTGCGCCGTGGAGAAAATGCGCACCTTCGTCGAATTTATCGTGCCCCACAAAAAAATCCCCGCGGGCAGTGCGATTGTGCATGAAGTCAAAGACCGCGACGTCAAAAAACTGAACATCCCGCCAAACGCCGTCGAATTTTATTTTTTCGACAGCCCGAGCAAAAGCGCCGACCCCTATGACGCGCAGGATGACCAGCATAACTGCTCCGCTTTTTACCAGATTGGCGTGCGTGTGGTGGATGCGGCTGAAGCCAAACGCCTGCGCCGCAAACCGCGCGCTGCGCGCGGCGAAAACGCTAACAAAATCGTCGCTATCGGCCTGACGCAATCGCAGCTGCGCGAGGCGTTCTGGCAGACGGATTTAAAACTGCACAGCCATTTCGTGGTCACGCGCAGCGGCAAGATGCGCGGTATCCGTGAAAACAATATTGTGGTGAATGACCGCGGGGAACAGCTTTTCCCCAAACCGCCCGCGACCACGACGGAAAAGGACATCACACTTCTGAGCCTGCCCGCCCTGCGCAGGCGGCCTAAAAACGAATAATCTTTACAAGACGTTCAGCACGGCCAAATAAAGCGTATAAAGCGCGGCGGCAGCAAAGCCGCCAAACAAAAAGAACAAAAACCAGAAGAACAGGGGTTGTTTGCGCCGGCAAGCGACAGCGCGGCTGTCGCTATGGGGCATTTTGCCCGTTTTAAATCCCAGCCAGATTGTACGCATCATAAACGCGGCAAAACTGCCGCAGAATACAAGGGCGAACAGCAGCCTTAGCCATTCGCCCGCCATCGCTTCAAGCTGCCTTGCGCAGGGACAAACCTGCCCATACTTCCAAAAGCGCATCGCGCAGCGCGTACATGTCCTCGTCGCTGTGGAACGGCGTCGGCGTCAGGCGCAGGCGCTCCGTCCCGCGCGGCACGGTCGGATAGTTGATAGGCTGGACGTAGATGTCATGACGCGCCATCAGCTCGTCGCTGGCTTTTTTGCAAAGGCGCGCATCGCCCACCATGACAGGCACGATATGGCTGACAGACGGCAGCACGGGCAGACCGGCTTCGGTCAGAATTCTTTTCAGGGTCGCGGCGCGTTCCTGATGCCGGGCGCGCTCGGCCTTGGACGATTTCAGATGACGCACGCTGGCCAGCGCACCCGCCAAAAGCGCGGGCGGCAGAGCCGTCGTGAAAATAAAGCTGGAAGCGTAAGAGCGCACGCAATCCACAATCGCGCGGCTGGCGGCAATGTAACCGCCCATAACGCCGAAGGCCTTGCCGAGCGTCCCTTCGATAATATCCACACGGTCCATGACGCCGTCACGCTCCGCCACGCCCGCACCGCGCGCGCCGTACATACCGACAGCATGCACTTCGTCCAGATACGTCAGTGCGCCGTATTTTTCGGCCAAATCACAAATCGCGCCGATAGGGGCGATGTCGCCGTCCATCGAATAGACGGATTCAAAGGCGATGATTTTCGGGCGGCAACGCTCCACCGATTGCAAAAGCTGTTCAAGGTGCGCAAGGTCGTTGTGGCGAAAGATGTATTTTTCGCAGCCCGCGCCGCGGATACCCTGAATCATCGACGCGTGATTGAGCGCGTCGGAAAAAATCACGCAGTCCGGCAAAAGCTTCGCAATCGTCGACAGCGCCGCTTCGTTGGAGATATAGCCGGAGGTGAACAAAAGCCCCGCTTCCTTGCCGTGCAAATCCGCAAGCTCGCTTTCAAGCATCACATGATAATGCGTATTGCCGGAAATATTGCGCGTGCCCCCCGCGCCCGCGCCCGCCGTTTTGGCGGCGTCGCACATGGCGGCGATGACATCGGGGTGTTGCCCCATGCCCAGATAATCGTTGCTGCACCAGATGGTAATCTCGCGCTCCGCCCCTGCATCATCACGGAAAACCGCTTTGGGAAAACGGCCGACCTGACGTTCCAGATCCGCAAACACGCGGTAGCGACCTTCCTTGTGAAGGTCGTCGAGGCGGTGCTGGAAAAAGCTGTTATAAAATTCAAGCGCCGTCGTACGCGGGCGGTTTTTAAGGTCCGGAAGTTTGGTGAGCGTCATGGCGACCCTGCCTTGTTGTTTTTCGTGGTTTTCAGGCTTTTCTAGGTGTACACGCCCCCTTGCGCCCATGCAATATAATTACATAAGGGACTTGTTTAGTACTTGTTTGCATTCATAAAGCCCACCTATCGCACTATATTTGGCCGCCCCCGCGCGCTTTATCGGCGCTGCAATTTATATAGACCGCACGGGCACTTAGGCATAAGCTGACCCAAGTGGCCTTTTCAGGTTTTTTAGGCTCGCAAGGGGTATTGAGAATGATTATTGTTTTCGGCTCGCTCAACGTCGATATCGTCATGCCCGTCGGCCATTTTCCGCAGCCCGGCGAAACGGTGCTGTGCAGCGCCGATTACCTGAGCCGCGCGGGCGGCAAAGGCTCCAACCAGGCCGTCGCCGCTGCACGCGCAGGCGCAAAAGTCGCCTTCGTCGGCAAGGTCGGCGACGATTCCTTCGGCCGCCGCAGCATCAACAACCTTAAAAACCACGGCATCTGGGCAGCGGGTATCGGCATTTCGGAACGCCCGACGGGCTGCGCCACCATCGCCGTTGATGCGCAGGGCGCAAATATTGTTATGGTCGCCCCAGGTGCCAATCTGGATGCGACCGCAGACCAGGTGCCGGACGAAGTTCTGGGCGAGAAAAACATCATCCTTGCACAGATGGAAGTCACCCCCGCCGAAACCTTGAGCGTGCTGGCGCGCGCGCAGAAACTCGGCGCGACAACTGTGCTGAACGCATCACCCGCCGCGCATCTGGCCGAAGAAGCGCTCGCGCACATCGACTATGTTATCGTGAATGAAATTGAAGCGCTGCAAATGGTGCAGGGCTTTGGCAGCACAGAAACCGATGCGCAGAAAATCGCCGCCTTCATTTCCAAAAAGGGCAACCTGACCTGCATCATCACGCTGGAAGCCAAAGGCTCCGTCGCCGCGCGCGAAGGCAGTGTTTATGCCGTTGATGCCCTGCGCGTTGACCCGGTGGATACCACGGGCGCAGGCGATACGTTTTGCGGCATCTTCGCCGCCTGTTTGCAAAAAAACATGAACTGGCTGGAAGCGCTGCACCGCGCCAGCATCGGCGCCAGCCTTGCCTGCCTTGCCATGGGTGCGCAAACGCAAACCCCGACCCTCGAAGACATCGAGGCGCAAATCGAAAGCGTACCTGCGCCGCAAAAAATATCCTGATACCGGGTTTATTTTCCGTCTTTGATATAGATTAGGTTCATGCGCGTGGTTGCCTGCAGCCTGTAGCCCGCGGCGGCAAAGGCTGCCGGCAAATCCTGCTGCCAGTCTTTTTGCGAATTTTCAATCACCACCAAACGCGGGTGCAAAGAGGGCGGCGCATCGCGCAAAAAGGGAATAAGCGCGCGGTCTTCCGCGCCCTCGATATCGATTTTAAGTGCATCGATGTGCGTGATGCCCTGCGCAGACAGAATGTTTTGCAGCAAGTCGCAGCGGACCGATATGGCCTTTTCCGAGCGTTGCAGCGCAAGGCTGGAGCCGCCAAGGTTGGTTTCATCCAGCACAAGGTCGAAATGCCCCGCGCTGTCCGACACGCCCGCCTGCTCCACATGCGTGCGCGCATCGAAGCCGTTCAGGGAGATGTTGAATTTCAAACGTGCGGCCACGGCCGGGTTCGGCTCGATGCTCAGAACGCGGCCTGTTTCACCGACGGCAGACGCGCCGCAAAGCGAATAAATCCCCGCATTCGCGCCAATATCGACAAAGACGCCCCCCGCGAGCGTTTCGCGCAGCATTTTGCGCTCCTGCGCATCGAAAAACTGGGGCAGGAAAAGATATTTCCGCTCCGACACATTGTCGCGCATGTAAAGCCGGAACCGCACGCCCTCGACCTCGGCATCGATAATAGCGGGCCCGCCCTTTAAAACCAGTTTGCGCATCAAAAGCGCGCCGCGCCGCCCGAGCCAATTCGCGGGCATGGCTTGCGCGGCGGCAAGCGCACGGGCGCGCCAGCCGGAGAGCGCATAAGTGCCGAAGGGCGATGTGGTATCGGCTGCGGCCATGCTGTTATTCCTTTTTGTCTTGCGGCGGGGGCGGCGGCATATCGGCACGCCATGTCACCGCTTCGGGTAGGACAACCCCGCGCGGCAGCAAAAGCCATGCGTGGCCGCGACTTTTCATCAGCCCCGCCTGATGCGCGGCATCGTCGCCCGCACCCCAGAAAAAATCACCCCGCACCGCACCGCGAATAGCGCCGCCCGTATCTTGCGCGACCATCAACTGCGCAATGCGCGGCAACGGCGCGACGCGCGGCGGCATTGCCGTTTGTGCGGCTGCCGTATCTGCCACATTTTCCGCGGGTGCTTCTACATCAATAAAAACGGGCGCACCATAAGGAATACGGCGGCGGTCAACGGCAAGGCTGCGGCGCGGGGTCAGAACCACGCCCTCCGCGCCCAAGGGGCCGTCCGCCCCCAGACGCTGGAAAAAGATATAGGACGGATTCACATTCATCAAAGCCTGCGCCTCGTCCGGGTTTTGCTCCAGCCATGTGCGTATGGACTGCATCGAGACGTTTTCTTTGGTCATGATGCCGCGCGCAATCAATTCGCGTCCGATGGCGACGTATTTATGCCCGTTTTGCGCGGCGTAGCCGATACGCTCGACACTGCCGTCCTGCTTGAGCACTTGGCCGGAGCCCTGAATGTGCAAAAAGAACGCATCAATCGGACTATCAACCATGGTCAGCACTTCGGCGCGGCCGATAAGCGCCCCTTCTTCGATTTCCGCGCGCGTCAGATACGGCACAAGCTGCGTACCCTTCACACGGCCGGAAATGCTCTCGCCTTTCAAATCGGGCCGGAAATCACCGAGGTTAACGGTGAGCAAATCATCCGGGCGGCCATAAAGCGGCACAGCGGCCGCACTGTCTGCCGCCGCTTCGCGCAGCTGCGGTTCGTAATAGCCCGTAAACAAACCCTCGCGTGTTTCGCCATGGCGCGGGTCTGCCCAGATTTCGTAGGGTGTGAACTGGCTTTCGAAGAACGCGCGCGCATCTTCGGGCGCGGCAGGCATGGTTTTGCAAACCGCCTGCCAATCCGCCGCCGTGCCCGCGTAATCAATTTGCGCAAAAAACGGGGCTTCGGCCGGACGTTTTTCAATCCGCGCGCAAGAAACGCCAAAGGCCGCCAGCGCCGCCGCATGCTCATCCGCCGCCCAGCCGGGCAGCGCGTCGAAAGACGCGGCGCGCAAATAGAAACCGTCTTCGGGCGGGGGCAGTTCTGCCGGTTTCTTTTTTTCTTCGCAGGCAGCCAACAGCAAAAGCGCCAAAAACGGCGCGGCAAGGACATGACGGCGCAAGATTATCGGCATGGATTATTTTTCAGCAGCGCGGGTTTCGATAAGCGCCCAGTTCGGGTCCGATGCCCGCGTATCGCGGGTGAAGGTCCAGATATCCTCGACGCTGAAAACACGGTCGGGGCTGCCGTCAATCACATTGCCGCTGGCATCGCGCGTGACGGATGTTTCCTCAACGTCGAAATCGACGGTGACATAGGCCATGGTGCCGCCCAGATGCGCTTCGATAATGCGGGCGGCCTTGATGCGGTGGATAATCAGCTCGTTCGTCTGGCCGAGGGCTTCGCGGTTTTTAACCCCCGCGGCGAAATCGGCAAAAAGTTTCGGGCTCAAAAGCGGACGCAACGTATCAAGGTCGCCGCGGCTATAGGCCATCACAATCATTTCAAACGCAGCGCGCGCGCCCTGCATGAAGCTATTCAGCTCGAAATAGCTGTCGGCTTCGGCAATGTCGCGCAGGCCTGTTTCGATACGGCCATCCGCATTGGCATCGGTATCGATATGCCCCTCCGCCCCTGCAAGGCTGACAACGTTGCCGCGCTGCGGTTCGGCATCCAGGGTCACGCCGTCGCGCCCCTCGGGCGCTTCGGGCTGCGCGGCCGTATCATAACGGTTGGGGCGCTGGCGTTCGTCGCCATGGCGCGTGCCTAGAACCGCATTCAGGCGGTAAATCAAAAAGGCTGCAATCAGGGCAAAAATAAGAATATCGATATACACGTCGGTAATGTCCTGTCTGGTCTAGGTTTCCGGCGGCAGGCCCGCGGGGCTTGCATGCTTGCAGTCTATATTATAAGAATACGGCTATCCAGCGTCAGAGGCTAGAAATCCGCCGCTTTAGACATAGTCCGGCCATGCGCCGCGCGCAAGCCCTGTCACCGTCATAACAAAAACAACGCGCTGAAATGAATATCTTTTTTAAACTGTTCCTGCTTTTGCCGCTTATCGAAATCATCGGTTTTATCGCCATCGGCGGTGAAATCGGGCTCGGGCTTTCGCTGCTGTGGCTTATGGGGGCGGCCGCTTTGGGCACCTATGTGCTGCGCGGGCAAGGCGGCATCTGGTCACGCGTGCAAACCGCCGATGACGACCTTTTCGTGGTCGAGGGGATGTTCGACGCCGTTTGCCTGCTGCTGGCGGGGCTTTTGCTGATTTTTCCCGGCTTTATCAGCGATTTTCTGGCTCTGCCGCTGCTGGCGCCGCATTTGCGCAGATTGTTTTTCCAGCGCATGCAAAAAAATCCGGATGGTTTCATCCGCCGCCATGCACGCTTCAACCAGAAAACCCGCCACGGCAGCGGCATGGGCGAAGAAACCACCATTATCGAAGCCGAATACACCGAAATCGACCCCGCAGCCCCTGCGCACAGCACACGACCGCCGGAGCCGCCGCAGCACTTGCCCCCGCAGGGGAAATAACAAACTTATGACAAGGGATTCACGCTTGCACCCCCCGCGGCAGGGTGCTACCCCTGATGCACATATTTAAACGCCGCCGCACGGTTTCGCGGCCACGAACATAAGGATTTTGCCCATGACCGAGCAAACGCAACCCCCGCAAGCAAACGACGCCGCCCCCGGCATTCAGGTCGTCGCGCAATATATCAAAGACCTGTCGTTCGAAAACCCGAACGCGCCCGAAAGTCTGGTCAGCGGTTGGCCGCAGCCGGATACCAACGTGCAAATTTCGCTGCGCCACCAGCAGGTGCGTGAAGATGCCTATGAATGCAGCGTGCATTTCCGCATTGAAGCCAAGAAAAAAGACGACGGCAAAGTTTGCTTCATCGTTGACCTCGCCTATGGCGCGCTCGCTATTCTCAAAAACATCCCGAAGGAAAACCACCAGCCCGTGGTGATGGTCGAAGTGCCCAAGCTGCTCTTCCCCTTCGTGCGTGAAATCGTGGCCAGCCTGACGTCCAAGGGCGGCTATCCGCCGCTGTACCTGACGCCCATCAGCTTCGAGACCATCTACGTCAACGAAGTCAAACGTCTGCAGGCCGAAAAACAAAAAACCGCCGCCAACTAATCCGCGCCGGATACAAACAAAAAAAGCCGCCCGTTGATGGGCGGCTTTTTTTGTTTACCCCTCCGCTTTTTTCGCGGCAGACCAAAGGTTGTCTTTGATTTTTTCGACGAATTTTTCGTGGGTGGCGATGTCGGATTCGCTCGGCGGAAAATTGCGCTTCGGGCGGTCCTGGCGTTTGATACTGGCATTCAGCTGCGCCGACGTCGCCGCGGCTTCGGCCGCAAGGCCAAGGCCGTGCTGGCGCCCGCCCAAAAGCTCCAGATAAACCTCCGCCAGCAGCTGCGCATCGAGCAGCGCGCCGTGCAGTTTACGCTCCGTATTGTCGATTTTAAAGCGGCGGCAAAGCGCATCGAGGTTCGCGGGCTGACCCGGAAATTTTTTGCGCGCCATGGTCAGCGTATCGACCACGCGCGTCATGGGAATAGGTTTCAAAAACCCGGCCGTTTTCAGTTCGGCATTGATGAATTTCATATCGAATTCGGCGTTGTGAATAACCAGCGTGGCATCGCCGATGAAATCAAGAAAGTCGCCGACTTTTTCGGTGAAGAGCGGTTTGTCTTGCAAAAATTCCGTCGTCAGACCGTGAATGCGCACAGCGTCCGAGGGCACATCGCGCTGCGGGTTCAGGTAAACGTGGAAATGCCGGCCTGTCGGCAGGTGGTTCAAAAGCTCGACGCAGCCGAGCTCCACCAGACGGTGACCTTCCGAAGGCTCGAAGCCTGTGGTTTCAGTATCGAATACGATTTCGCGGATATCGGCCATACTCAGTGTCTCCCGTTCGCGGGCGGCGCGGCGCGCGGCTTTTGCGGCGGCAGTATCGTATCAATGATTTTTTTAAGCTGCTCGCGCGTATCGTCCATGCTGACATCGGTGGTCACGATGTAATCGGCGCGGGTGCGTTTTTCGGCATCCGGCACCTGCTGCGACAATACATGGTTGAAACGCTCTTCGGTCATGCCCGGGCGCGCCATCACGCGCGCTTTTTGCACATCGGCGGGCGCCGTCACGACCAGCACGCTATCGACGCGGCGCTGGCCGCCGGTTTCATAGAGAAGCGGAATATCGAACACGACCAGCTTATGGCCTTTTTGCTCCATATCGGCGCGAAAAGCCGCGCTGTCTTGCTGCACCATCGGGTGCAAAATCTGCTCCAGCGCTTTTTTCTTTTCGGCATCGGCAAAAACGATTTGTCCCAGCACCTTGCGGTCGATATAGCCCTGCCCGTTTGTATCCTGCGCAAGGCTTTCGGGGAAAAGCTGCCCGACCGGCGCAACGCCCGCACCGCCCGCTGCCAGCAGTTTATGCACCGTCGCATCGGCGTCATGCACGGGGATGCCCATTTCCTTGAGCATATTCGACACCGTCGATTTGCCCATACCGATGGAGCCTGTAACGCCCAGCACAATCATGCTGCGGCCTTTCGCATATCTTCGTAAAGCTCCAGCGTCACGTCGGGGTCTTGCCCGAACCATTCGCGGAAACCAAGGCGCGCCTGATTGAGCAGCATGCCAAGCCCCTCGACCGTCGGGTTGCCGCGCGCGCGCGCCGACATCAAAAGCGGCGTCATCAGCGGACGGTAAACAAGGTCACACACAGCCGCATCAGGCGGCAGGGTGGAGAGGTCCAGCTCCAGCGGCGGCTGGCCAATCATGCCGAGCGAAGAGCCGTTCACCAGCATCGTCGCGCCGGACAGTGCCTGTTGGCGGTCTTCCCATTTATAAACCTCAGCGTTCAGCTCAAGCCCGCTGACGATTTTTTCCGCACGCTCGGGCGTGCGATTGACAAGGGCGAAGTGCTCCGCACCCGCATTTTTGAGGGCGGAGATAACCCCGCGCGCCGCGCCGCCGGTGCCAACAACCACGACCTTGTCGCCGCGCCATTCGGGAAATTGCGATTTCAGGCTTTCCATGAAGCCGAAGCCATCGCTGTTATAACCCTTGAGCTTGCCATCTTTCACAACAACGGTATTGATGGCGCCCGATACCAGCGCACTGTCATCATGGCTGTCCATCAGCGCCATAGCTTCTTCTTTCAGCGGAATGGTCAGGTTGCAGCCCGCATAATCACTGTCGATGAGCATCTGCATCGCGTCTTTCAGCTGGTCGAGCGTGACCGGCATGGCGTTATATGTCGCATTGACGCCGTGGCGCGCAATCCAATAGCCCATGATGCGGGGCGACAGCGAATGTTCAATCGGCCAGCCCATGACGCAGGCCTGTTTCAGTTTCGCTTCTGGCATTGGGATTCCTTTTCCTGTTGCGTCGTTTCCTTGCCGCTGTTGCTGGCAAGGGCTTCGCGGTGATGGTCAAGCAGCGAAAGAATTTCGGCCGCCGTTTCTTCGACAGAGCGGCGGGTGACATCAATCACCGGCCAGCCCATGCGGTTGTAAAATTTGCGCGCTTCGGCGACTTCGGCCTCCACATGCGCGGGTTCCAGATAATCCGTCTCGCGCCGCTCGCCCAGTTGTTTAAGGCGGTTACGGCGGATGTCGATAAGCCTATCCGGCGATGCCGTGAGCGCCACGAACAGCGGCGTTTTCAAATCCAGCACACGCTCAGGGAAAGGCACGCCCGGCACATAGGGCACATTCGCCGCCTTCACGCCGCGGTTGGCGAGGTAAATGCAGGTCGGTGTTTTGGACGTACGCGACACGCCGACCAGAATGACATCGGCCTTGCCAAGGTCACGGTCGCTTTTTTGTCCGTCGTCGTGATGGAGCGCGTAATCGACCGCATCCATGCG
>DDBY01000040.1:0-651 GCA_002334985.1 Micavibrio sp. UBA2020 | reverse complement strand
GAATGGCTCATCAAATCCAGCACCGGATGCAAAATCGACAGCGTGCGCACGCCCATGGCAAGGCAATGCTTTTCCAGCGTTTTGGCAAGACCTTCATCGACCAGCGTGTAAAGAACCAATCCCGGATTTTGCCGGATGCCTTCGAGCACCGCGGGCAGCTGACGCTGCGAGCGGATAAGCGGCCAGAAATGCTGTTCGGTGTCGACGCCTTCGAACTGGGCGAGACAGGCCTTCACCACGCTGTTGAGCGTGCCGCCGGTCGAATCCGAAATCAGGTGCAGATGGAATTTGGTCATGCCTTCCGCGGGCGTTTTGAAGTGGATACCTGTTGTGCCAATCCCCGCAGTTTATTGCAAGGCAGCGCGTGCGCAAAGCCATGAAGTTATTTACATAACCATATTGACAAAAGCCAGCCCTGCCTTTAGGCTCGGGGCATCCCTTATGATATGAATAATGCACATTTCACGCGCAGGAACAGACGCCATGACGGATCCGCTTTCAGACCTTTTTTCCTACTACGGCCGCCGCCCCAACCAGTTCTTTTTGCACGAGCTGCAGGAAATGCTCTGCCCCGCGCCGGATAGCAAATCGCAGCCGCGCTCCAGCACGCTGGATTTCAACACATCCCGCGGCGTGACCAGCGCGGACGGC
>DDBY01000027.1:1992-7486 GCA_002334985.1 Micavibrio sp. UBA2020 | reverse complement strand
GTTTGCCCGTGCCGAGGGGGCGGCACGGGCAGGGGGGTACGGAGGGTAGTAACCTTAGGAAAGAAACGGGTCAGTCATGCATTGACGTCTAGCGTCTTTGCGGTGTGCGCGGTTTGTCGGCGCGCACGGGGATGGGCTGTAATTGCGGCGTCGGGCTCAGCGTGCTTTCCACCGCGTCTTTGACGGCTTCGGCGGCCTTGCCGAAAAATTCTTTGCATTTTTTACCGAACGTCATGGCTGGATGCTCCTGCCTTGGACTTATGCCTGGACTTATGCTTGCACATGCGCCGCGGCGCCGCGTTTTTGCGCGAAGTCGGCGTAGATAACCTTGTGTTCAGCCTCGCCCTGTTTTTGTGCGGGCAGGCCGCCCTGACCCATCAGATAACGCACGCGGCTCACGATGTCCTTCAGGTGGAAGGGGCGTGTGGTCACGGGGGCGGGGGCATAGGCGGGGGTTGCGAACGTGTCCATGGCAACACCGGCAAAGCCCGTCACGAAAATGATTTGCAGCTCGGGGTTTTCCTGCAAGGCCTTCTGCGCGAGGATGAAACCGTCAACGCCCGGCATCACGATATCGACCACCAGAACGTCATAGCAATCCTGGGAAGACATGCGCCATGCATCAAGGCAGTTGTCCACAATCTCCACGCTGTTGCCCGCTTTTTTCAGCGAAGCGTACAGGTATTCGGCGGTGGATTTATTGTGTTCTGCAACCAGGATGCGTGCCATTTTGAACTACTCCCCTATTTAAAACTGCCGTGGTGGTTTGTGTTAATCGTTTGTTAATGTCTTATGTTAATAGTAAAACATTTTCCAGAAATATGGTCAAGGGAATTTATAAACAAAAAGTTAATTTACAGGGTTATAAAATTACCTTTTGTGATGTGGTGTTCTTTATTTTCAATGGCTTAAAAAATGAAAAACCCGCATCAAATTCTTGACGGTTTATTAACGCGCGCGGGGCTACACTGGTTCAATATCCTGTGACGAAGGAGATTTTCATGCACATCCATTTTCACCGCCCGCGCCTTAGCGGATTGTTATTCATAGGTTTTCTTATCGCCGCGACTCACACCCTGCCCGCAGCGGCAGAGAGGGCGATGGAGTCGCCAGCCGTGCCTGTGCCAGCGCCGACGGATGCACCTGCGGCGGTTGTGCCGCCGCTGGGTGCGTCCGGCTATGAAAGTCTGTTACCGCAGGGTATGAGCGCGGAAGAATTCAATGCCCACATGCAGGGCGCGGGGGAGACGCTGCTGACGCTGGATGAATTTACCCAGCTGCGCGCGGCGGAGCCGTCGCTGGTCGTGCTCGATATTCGCGGGGCGGCGCAGTACAGCCTGCGGCATATCAAGGGCGCGCGGAGCCTGCCGCTCACCGAAATGACTGAACATACGCTGCCGCAGGTATTGCCGGATAAAAACGCGCCCGTGGTCGTGGTCTGCGAAGAAAGCTTCGCACCGACGCGGCGGATATCGATGACGCTGCAAGCCTGGCCCGTTTTGAAAGCAAACGGCTATACGCGCGTTTACCGCCTGAACCTCTGGCGCACCAACGACGGCAGCAACCGCATGCTGGTCGATGCCGATATTACAAAACAGGTGGAGTTTGACGGGACTTCTGTAAGAAAGGAAGATTAGGCATGGTAGGCAGATATCACGCAGATGACATTGCGGCACAGGAAAAATGGACCGTGGTCGCGCGTCAGAATGGCAGTCTTGCGCTGCTAGACGCTTATAGACGGCTTTCGGAAGAGCTCCGGTTTGACAAACGGGAAGAAGAGGGGCGCGCCATACATCTTTCGCCGCGAAACGAAGCGTTGCCCGTTATCTCTATGTGGCCAGAAGAGTCCAGCGAAGCGCGCGGACTTTACTTCGGCATCTCTGTGACAAATCTTGCGAAAAGAAACATCAATTCTGTGGCGGCGCTTTTGCCAGATGATTTTGAGGCACACGAAGTCATGCACAAGAAAAACGAATACCGTTTTGGCTACATAAGGGATGAGGCTACGTTGCGCGAGGTCATGACGCGCATTCGCGACAGGCTGGAGGGCGCAGCCGCATAAGAGCAGGCGGATTGCCACGCATCAAAAAACCCCGCAAGGATTTTGCGGGGTTTTTTGTCGGGAGGGGGCAGTATGTTTACTGCTTTTTCTCCGCATCTTTGGCGGCCGCGTTTTGCGCGCGAACCTGCTGGATTTTGACTTTCATTTCGTTCACCGGCAATGCGCCCGGCACGATTTCTTCGCCAAGGACGAAGGCGGGCGTGCCGTTGATATTCAGCTGCGACGCCAGCGTGCGGTTTTGCTCCAGCGTCATCAGCACGTCGGTGCTTTCGGCTTCTTCGCGCGCTTTATCGACGTTCATGCCGATTTCAGCGGCGATTTTGGTCAGCACGTCGGCGTTCAGCTGGCCTTGGTGCGCCATCACGCGGGTGTGGAAATCGAAATATTTGCTCTGGCGGTGTGCGGCGAGCGCCCATTTCGCAGCCAGCTCCGAAGAGGGGCCGAGGATGGGCAGGTCTTTGAATACGATTTTGACATTCGGGTCTTCCTTGACCAGCGCTTGCAGCTCCGGCAGGACTTTTTTGCAATAGCCGCAGTTGTAGTCAAAGAATTCGACCACAGTGACATCGCCCTTTTCGTTACCGATGAAGGGGCTGCGCTCGTTGCGGTACAGGCGGTCTTTGTTGATTTTGACGGCGGCGGTTTGCTCTTCCATCATCGTCTTTTGTTGGTACGCCTCGACGGAGGAGAGGATGAGCTTGGGATTTTCGTTGATGAAGTCGCGCACGATGCTTTCGACATCGCCGCGCGTCAGCACGCTGGCGGCGTTATTTTTGGCGGCGTCCTGCGCAAGCGCGGGCGCGGCGGCCAGCGTGAGCGCGGTCAGCGCAGCGCAGGCGGCGGTCATCAGGCGGTGGGTGCGGAACTGGAACATGAAGAAATCTCCCCGGTTGAAAATCTGGCGCGTCTGGCGGAAAACGGAATGGCGCCCCGTGGCGCTGCCCCCTTTACCTTTATAAACCGCCCGTTCTTAAGAATTTGTGCATAAGGGGCGGAAAATCAATCCTTTTTTTTGTTCTTTTTCCCTATAAGGTCCAGAATATCCTGCGCGCGGAGCCAGGCGGCGGATTTTTCGGGCAAATTTTTCTGGGCAAGGGTCGCTTCGCGCCGTGCGGCGTCGGCCTGCCCGCGCAGGGCGGCCTGCTCTGCCAGATGCAGGCGTGACATGCCTTCCTGCCCCATCCGGCCATAGGCGGTTGCCAGCAGGCGGTGAATCATGGCGGATTGCGGCTCGCTGCGCTGTGCGCGCTGCAGCTCTTTGACGGCGGCCTGCGTGCGGGCGGTTTTGTTTTCTTTGGCCTCCAGAAGGGCGTGGGCATAGGCGGTGCGGATAAGGCCGGAGTCCGGCGCGTATTCGACGGCGCGGGCGTAGGGCGGAATGGCTTCTTCGATGCGGCCGCCTTCGAACAGGATTTGGCCTTTCAGCTCATGGAACCACGGGTTTTTCGGCTCTTCCCCGATTAGCGTGTCGAGAAGGGCGAGCGCGTCTTTGGTCTGCGCGCGGCGGTAAAGTGCAATGGCGCGGCCGTAACGCGCCGCAACCGACGTGCCCGTGTCACGCACGGCGCGTTCGGGGAAAATAAAGCCGTTCAGCTTTGCCTTCATGCGGCTGTGCAGCTCCGTCCACTCCGCGGGCGCCGTGCCGGCGCGGCGCTGCTGCGCAATCGCGTTTTGCAGGAAATCGATACGGTCGCGCGTCAGCGGGTGGGTGCGCACATATTCGCTTTGCTGGGATTCAGGCAACAATTCCTGCGACGAGAGTTTTTCCATGAACTTCGCAAACCCCTCCACGGGCAGCTGCGCGTCCTGCAAATAACGCAGCCCCGCCTGGTCTGCCGCGCTTTCCTGCACGCGGCTGTGGCGCAGGATGGATTGCTGCGCAAAGGTGCTGCCCGCCGCCACAGTGGCCATGGCCGCATCGCCGGAGCGTGTGCCGATGGCCGCGGCAATGCCGATGATTTGCGCCAAAAGCGCCTGCAGCGATGCGTCCTCCGCCGCTTCGCGCGTGCGGAACAAATGCCCTGCGGCGATGTGGCCGGTTTCGTGTGCGAGCACACCCGCCAGTTCGTCCGGCGTTTCGGTTTCGAGGATAAGGCCTGTGTTCACGAATATATTCTGCCCGCCCGCGACAAAGGCATTGAGCCTGTCATCCTGCACCAGAATAAACCGCACGGTTTCAGGCGAAAGCCCCGCCTGTTCGAATATCGGCCGTCCGTAGGTGCGCAGCGTGTTTTCAATTTCCTGATCGCGCAGCAAGGTCATGCCGCGGTTTTGCGCCTGCGCCTGCGGCGTGGCAAAAAGCGCAAAAAGCGCCGCGGCAAAGCCAAGCACAGCGCAAAGCGCGCGCGCATAAATTTTGGCGGGCAGTGGCGGCGTTTTGGGGGATGTCATGTTCATATCACTCATGCCTTTGCCGCGCGGCGTACAGGGGCGCGTGCATCATCCACGCGCCAACAGCCGAAGGCGGGCGCAAGTTCCTGCTGGGGGCACAAGTGCCGATTAATAAAGGAACATGCCTTTTTGCGTGAAATGGCCGATGGAATCACGGGTTTTCCAGTCGCGCAGGTCAATCTGCGTAAAGCCTTTTTCAAACACGCCCGTATATTCCGACAGCAGTTTCAGCGCGCGGCGCTGGTCGAGGTCGGAGAGTTTGTAGAACGTCGGGCCGACTTCAAGCACGGGAATCTGCGCCTGTACGTTCGGGTTGTTCATGCGCTTCGCGCCGCCCAGATATTGTTTGTGGAAGGTGTGGTTTTTGTAAAAACCTTGCAGCGCGGTTTCGGCCGTCCATTTCTGACCGTCCCATGCGGCGGGGTCCCAGTCCTGACCGTCCCACTGCTGCGGGTGCTGGTTATGCACGTCATGGTTGGACGTCATGGGCAGAAATTCGTAATGTTCGGGGCGCTGGAACACCCAGTTCGGATAAAGGCTGAGACCATCGGGGGAGCGGCCGGCGGTGCGCTGTTCGGTCGTGATGTTGCGCTGGGCTTGGCCGGATTGCGCGGCCTGAACATCGGCTGCAAATGCAAAAGCGGCCATGGCACCCGTGGCAAGCGCGGCGGCAAAACGAAGGCCGGACAAGTTTTTCATACCCTGAAACTCCCTGAGAATCCGAAACAAGAATCCAAAACAGACCGATGGGTCTTCTCTATCGACTTTAGCCCACTTCCCCCCTGAAATCAAAAGCCTAAGAGGGGTTTCCGGATAAACCGCGCATTTTGCGGCATTTTATGGTATAGTAATAAGACGGGGGCAGTTTTGTGCCGCCCCTGTCTATGGACTGGAAGAGGCGGGATTAAAAAGCATGACGGACGTCTTTTCGATTGCGCTCTCGGGCCTTGGTGCCCAGCAGAAGCGCCTGGCCAGCACGGCCAGCAATATCGCCAATGCATCGACAGCGGGCACTGTGCCCGGGACGGTGACGTCAGCGCC
>DDBY01000027.1:0-1643 GCA_002334985.1 Micavibrio sp. UBA2020 | reverse complement strand
GACCCCTCCAGCCCCTATGCGAATAGCGAGGGGATGATTGCCGTGCCCAATGTTGACCTGACAACGGAAATGGTAAATCTTCTGGAAATTAAAACCAGCTACAAAGCCAATCTGGCCGTTCTCAAGACGCAGGACGAGATGCTGGGCGCGCTTTTGGACACCTCCACATAAATTCCCATAATGTTTTTTGAACGCCTTATTACAGAAATTTGAGGGTTGACTCAGATTTCCGGAACTCTATAGTCGTGCGCATCGCAAAACACAGCGCACGACGGACGATTCATGTTGTTCCGTTCATGGCGAGACCGGCAATGACCGGTGATAGACACCCTCGGCAAGCAGACTGTGCGTTCCGGTGATTTGCGGCAAAAAAAGAAACACGCACAGTCCACATTCATTATTTTTGGAGAAACACAACATGGATAACCCCGGTTTCAGAATTCTCAAGGAAGCCTTCCAGCAATTCGCTGACAAACATGGCGATGCCGACATTACCGGCCGTCTCGTCCGCTCCCTCGCTGCCGGCGGCAAAGCTGCCGTTGATAAAGCGCAGGAAGAATTCCCGAAAACCTTCGTCAAGCAGGTTGTTGGTGATTTCTACGCGCTGCTGTCCAGCCAGGAAGTCGCTGACGGCGTCAGCTCGACCGTTCGCAATCTCGATGAAGAGAAAGTGAAAGAAATGGTTGACCGCGCCCTCGACCAGCTGAAAAACGACGAGACCGCGCTGAAAGTCGCGAAATCGCTGAAAGACGCTCTGCAAAAAACCTCGACCGACGACCTCGAAAACGCGCTGGATGCCGCTCTTTCCAGCCGTGGCCTTGGCGAGCGCATGATTGCCAAAGCCTTCTTCGAACAAGCCCGCCCCATCATCGATGAAATGCGCGACGCTTCCGAAGAAGAAATCGCAGAGAAAATCAAAGAACTGGCCGATACCGTCCCCAGCGACGCCATCGCCCAGCAAGTTGCTGCCCTGACCCGCGAAGTCACCCCCGAGCGCGTCAGCCAGCAAGCCCACAAATTCGTTGGCCAGCTGCCGTCCCCCTCCGCTATCTCCGAGATTCTGCATGACCTCGGCAAAGCGGCTGGCGACAAGTTCGACCAACTCAGCAAATCCGGCGACATCAAAGCAGCCGGCTCCATCCTGCAGGAATTCAGCGATGAAGCCCGCAGCATCGTCGAGCGCACCCTTGCGAACG
This sequence comes from Micavibrio sp. UBA2020, assembly GCA_002334985.1. Classification (GTDB taxonomy): domain Bacteria; phylum Pseudomonadota; class Alphaproteobacteria; order Micavibrionales; family UBA2020; genus UBA2020. The sequence continues at coordinate 447 of DDBY01000027.1, read as the reverse complement.
ACAATGCCGCCAAAAAGACCTTCAAGCGCGACAAAGGCCGTGACTTCGACCTCTAATCACGCTTGATACCGGACTTTCTTCATTCCATCCCCTATTGGAAGAAGAAGTTGACGGAGGACGGGAGAGTAGCCGCTCCCGTCCTCTTTGTTTTTGTGCAGAGCTTAGCCGCCAAAGGGCGGGTGGCGGCGCAGGGGATGGGGTGCGTTGTTCTGGTTCGCGGGCGCGGTGTTGCCCTGCGGCTGCCCTTGCGCGGCGTCGAAATGGCCTTTCAGATGCGGGCAGTTTTTCATCAAATCGGCATGCTGCGGTGATGCGGCAAGGGCTGCGGTATGATGGCGCAGCATGTCGTCCTGCGCCGCGCGGGCATCGCTGCGGATGCGCGCAATGACGGGCAGGCAGGATTTGTTTTCGGCGTTGAAAAGCGCGGTGGCTTCGCGGTTTTTGTGG
>DDBY01000127.1 GCA_002334985.1 Micavibrio sp. UBA2020 | reverse complement strand
GTTCTTCGTCGCTGAGATTGGCGACGATGACGCCGACCGAAAGGCCGAGCGATTTGTAAATCGGCGACATCCATTCCGCGTCGCGCTGGGCGAGGTAGTCGTTGACGGTCACGACATGCACGCCTTTGCCTTCAAGCGCGTTCAGATAGACGGGCAGGGTGGCGACGAGCGTTTTACCTTCGCCCGTGCGCATTTCAGGAATGTATCCCTCGTGCAGCGCCATGCCGCCCATCAGCTGGACGTCAAAGGGGCGCAGGCCAAGGCGACGGCGCGCGGCTTCGCGCACGGTGGCGAAGGCTTCGGGCAAAATCTGGTCCAGCGTTTCGCCGGCTTCGAGGCGGGTGCGGAATTTCGCGGTCTGTGCCGCCAGTTCTGAATCGCCCAGTTGCTGCATCGCGGGTTCGAGCGCGTTAATCTGGTCAACGCGGCGACGGTATTGTTTCAAAACGCGTTCGGAATGGGTGCCGAACAGGGTACGAGCGAGAGCCGCAAACATCGATTTTCAGAGTCCTTTTTTCAGGGGCGCAAGCCGGAGCCTTTGCTTTCGTCAGGCCAGCGCCGGAACCGCCGGCGCGGGGGCGTGCCCGCTATCCAATACATGCACATGACATATATATGATATTGAGGGTAAGTCAACGATTGGCGGGGCGAAAAGCTCCCGCACGGGGGTAATAAAATTGGCCTGAAAACACCTTGCCAAGCGCGAAAAATGCGCTTTATATGGCCATCATTACAGCTTCCGTTTTTAGGAGAATATGGAATGTTTACGCGTTTTCGCCTGCCCGTCGCCCCGGTTGCAACCGTTGTTGCCTTCACGTTTGTTTCTGCCGCCCTGTTGATGGCTGCCCCGCTTGCTGCCCATGCGCAGGAAGACGGTGTTGCCGCTGTTGTGAATGGCGACAAGATTCTGACAAAAGACGTGGATAAGGCCATCGGCATGCTCGGCCTCAAAGGCAAAGAAGCGCAAGAAGTGCAGGGCGAGGTTCTGAACCAGATTATCAACGAAAAGCTTATCGAAGATGCCATCATCAAGGCGAATATCGAGCAGAACCCCGAATACACCAAACGCCTTGATATGCTGAAACTGCAACTGCAGCGTCAGGTGTTTCTGGAAGAGCAAATCAAAGACAAAATCACCGACAAGTATGTGAAGGCGGAATACGAAAAATTCGCCAAGCAAAATAAAGGCAAAACCGAAATCCGCGCCCGCCACATTCTGGTGCCGAGCGAGCAGGAAGCCCTGCAGGTCATCAAGGATTTGGACGGCGGTGCGGACTTTGTGGAGCTGGCCAAGAAACGCTCTTCCGACACCTCTTCGGTGCGCGGCGGTGACCTTGGCTACTTCATCAAGGAAGAAATGGTGCCGGAATTCAGCAAGGAAGCTTTCGCCCTCAAAACGGGCAGCTACAGCAAAAAACCGGTCAAGACCCAGTTCGGCTGGCATGTGGTGAAGGTCGAAGATAAACGCGACCGCGCCGTGCCGAAATACGAGCAGGTGGCAGAACCTATCCGCCAGAAACTTGGCAATGACGCCGTGCGCAAAATGGTCGAAGGCCTGCGCAAAAGCGCGGATGTGAAAATCCTGCTGGGCGATGCGGGTGCGAAAGCCGACGACAAAGCTGCCAAAAAGAACTAAAAACATTCAGGCCGCCGGCTGCGTTTTTGGGCAGCTGGCGGCTTTTTGTTTATTTTCATGATGATGGGGCGTAGATTGACGTCCGGCCTGCAAAGGGGTATCAAGATATTATGAGTATTGCACGCGGTTTTAACAAAAGCGGCCAGCGCCCGCGCGAAATTGTACTGGATGTGGAAACCACCGGGCTTTTCACGCATGAAGGCCATCGTCTGGTCGAAATCGCCGCCGTTGAAATGGAAGGCCACCGTCCGACGGGGCGCGAGTTCTATGCGCTTATAAACCCCCAGCGCGACATTCCGGCCGAGGTCAGCAAAATTCACGGCATCACCAACGAGCGCGTGGCGGGCAAGCCGCCCTTCGCCGATGTGGCGGCGGAGCTGCGCCAGTTTATCGGCGACGCCCCCGTGGTTATCACCTGCCGCACCAAAGACGGCTATACCCTCGACATGGCCTTCCTCAACAAGGAACTGGCCGAGGCGGGGCAGCGTCCGGTGCCTGAAGGGCAGTGGCTCAACGTGCGCCGCTGGTCCGAAATGATGTTCGGCGAAAAATCCGCGACGCTCGACAAAGTCCTCGACCGCTATGAAATCAGCCGCAAGGAACGCGACGACAATGGCCATAGCGCCATTCTGGATGCGCGCCTGTTGTCGGAGGCTTATCCGCGCCTTTTGAAAGACTACATGAACTTTCAGGCGAGCACGCCGAATGCGCAAGCGCCGTCGCAGCAAAGTGGCGCAAGCCCCTCATCTCCCAAATGAGTTGTCAGGACGCCATCGACAAACCTGCCCCGCCCGCGCCCGGTAAAATCGTGCATGTGGTGGCGGCCGCGCTGGTGGACCGCGATGGCCGTGTGCTGCTGGCGCAGCGCCCCGAAGGTAAAAAACTGGCGGGTCTATGGGAATTTCCGGGCGGTAAAATAGAGACGGGCGAAACGCCCGAAGCCGCGCTGGTGCGGGAGCTGAAAGAAGAGCTGGGCATCGAAACGGCAGAAGGTTGCCTTGCCCCGCTGACCTTCGTTTCGCATCGTTATGACGATTTTTATTTGTTCATGCCGCTTTATGTGTGCCGCGTATGGCGCGGGGCTGTGGTTGCGCACGAACATCAAAATATTGCATGGGTCTATCCCAAAGACTTCAACCAATACCCGATGCCGCCTGCGGATATTCCGCTTATCCCGTATCTTCGTGAATTGCTTTAAGCATGTATACAAAGGCGATTGATTTAAAAGAATTCTATGAAACCTTGCAAGGCCGCGTGGTGCAGCGCCTTTTGCGCCAGCATCTGCGCCGGTTTTGGGGCGATGTGAAGGGGCAGCGCGTGCTCGGCTACGGCTACGCCACGCCCTATCTGAAGCCCCTGATGGGTGAGGCCGAGCGTGTCGTCGCCCTGATGCCCGCGCAGCAGGGGGCGATTTACTGGCCGCCGGAGGAGCGGGGGCTGGTCAGTCTTTGCGACAGCGAAGAGCTGCCCATCGAAACCAATTCCATCGACCGCATGCTGGTCATCCACGGTGCGCAAAGCCCCGAAAGTCTGGATTCCATATTGCGTGAAGCCTGGCGGGTGCTCACGGGGCAGGGCAGCCTGCTGCTGGTCGTGCCGAACCGTGCGGGCGTCTGGGCGCGGTTCGACCACACCCCGTTCGGCTACGGCGTGCCGTATTCGATGGGACAGATACGCAGCGTGCTCAAAGATTATATGTTTATTCCGGAGCGGGCGGAGCGGGCGCTGTTCATGCCGCCCTCGGCGTCGCGCCTGATGCTCTCCGCCGCGCCGGTCTGGGAGAAAATCGGCAGCCGGTTTTTCAACGCCTTCGGCGGCGTGAATATGATAGAGGCAGGCAAGCAGCTTTATGCCGGCACCCCGCTGCCCGTCGGCGCGGCCGCGCGCGTACGCCGCCGCATCGTCATGGGCGGCGCCCCCGCCCCGCGCAAGGCGGATGCGGACGCGGCGAAGCGTAATATTTGACGGTTGTGTGGACGGCTAGTGCGCCTTGTGCAGCTAGAAGCTGATTATCGTGGGAGAGAAAGGGCGGCGAGAGTTTTGCCTACGAGGGGGTAAAAAAAAGAATTAAGCGTAACAAGTAATAAGAGGGTTTCTGGCCATGATAAGTACCTATAGCTTCTTAAAGTTATGTGCGGCTCTTATAACTTTTTGCTTTTTTTGTTTTTTTATGTCCTCGCAAAAAATAAAGGGTGAGCAATCTAGAGTGACTTCAGTGTTGTGGTTTGCACTGGTTATTAGCGCCGCCGCTTTGTCATGTATTCTTACTTACAGCATCGTCTATTATCATGATTTAGCCCATTTTTGGGTATCAGTTGTTTGTGGGGCGCTCGTTCTGGCCGTAGGCTCTGCAGCGTTCTACCTATGCAGGCTGAGAGACATAAAAAAGAGAAAGATTGCTGGTGCGCTTATGGCGTCTCTATGTTTGCTTGTCTTTCTATCTTTTTTTCATTCGAGATACTTAGGGTATCAATCGATAATTGCTAAGCCTTGCCCCGAAGGACAGGTTTTGAACGTGTCCGATAAAGGCAAAATGTTCAAGCACGCCTTAATTGGCGGGCCAGTTAACCATGTGCCGTTTATACGTTGTGTAACTCCCTAAATTTTTTAGAGCGATATAGAAAAGGCTGGCATTATATTTTATTATGGATATGCGATTGCCAGCCGCGCGGGGAAGAGACGCATGGTAAGCAATGAAGCGCGTTCACCGTGTTCATTTTCGAGTTCTGTACCCGTCTAACGATGTCGCTATATGGCAGCGCTGGTCTAATGTTTTTGCTTATGAACAAAGTATAGAATCTGCAAATGTACCGCCTTAAAAAAATGGGGGTTGAACCCCCGTGCTCCGCCGCGCAGAATAGCCGCCAATTCCTTTTTCATTATATACGGAGTTCCGCCATGACCGCCGCCCCGCTGCCCAAATCCGGTATTCTTGATATCAAGCCGTACATCGGGGGCGAGGGCAGGCTGGACGCTGTGGCGCATCCGGTGCGTCTGGCGTCAAACGAAAACGTGCTGGGCTGCAGCCCCATGGCGCGCGCGGCCTATCTGGCGGGGGCGGATGATTTGCATCGTTATCCCGACGGCGCGGCAGGTGATTTGCGCGCGGCTATCGGCCGCACCTATGGCCTCAATCCCGACCAGATTGTTTGCGGCGCAGGCTCGGACGAATTAATTGCGCTTATCGTGCGCGCCTATGCCGGCGCGGGCGACGAGGTGATGTATAGCCAGTACGGTTTTCTGATGTATCCGATTTCGGCAAAATCCGTGGGCGCCACGCCCGTGGCCGTGCCGGAAAAAGACATGCGCACCGACGTCGATGCGCTTTTGGCCGCTGTCACGCCCAAAACGAAAATCGTTTTGCTGGCAAACCCCAATAACCCGACCGGCAGCTATCTGACCAAGGCGGAGATGAAAAAGCTGCGCGATGGCCTGCCCGCAGGCGTGCTGCTGGTGGTCGATGCCGCCTATGCCGAATTTGCGCAAATCCCCGATTACGAAGACGGCCGCGCGCTGGTCGATGGCGGCAA
>DDBY01000108.1 GCA_002334985.1 Micavibrio sp. UBA2020 | reverse complement strand
TGGCCGACCGCCCGCTAGAATAAAGCCATGAAACCGAATGCTGGCCCCGATGACCCGAACCCGCCGCCGCGCCTGACGCGGCCGCTGCAGGATTTTATCCGTGCGGTCACGCCCAAGGGGGAGGGGCCTGCGCGCGCGCTTTGCACCGAATTCCGCGAAACGCGCCAGCGCAGCACACTTCATTCGATGATTTTGCCAAGCCCGCCCAAGGATTCGGCGGAATACTTTGTGGAGTTGCGCATCCGCGAATGGATGCTGCGCAAAGAGCGTGAAGACGCCGAAATGCGCCGCCATGAACAAAACCGGCAAAAAAGCGGGAACAAAAACAGCCCCCCGCCGCCCAAGCCCCCCTCTGCACCCTGACGGCGGCCACATTCGCCGGGAAAATCGCAAAAACCCGCGAAAACATTGGCAAAACAGCCTGTTTGTTCACCTTCCGTTAACCAAGTCCTGATAGCTTGGAAATGTAGGGTTTTCAGGCATTTTTTTGTGTATTCAAGCCGGAGGTGTGCGGAATGACGGATCAGGTGATGTCAGCCGATAGCAAGCTGAGAACGGCCTTCGCCGCCGCCAAGCCGAACAAGCAGCTTGCCGCTGCCGAAGCTTTTATCTCCACCATCCGCGACATGACCGAAACCGGCGCGAAGCCGAACCCCGCCACCCTTAAATCCGGCGAAAAGCTGCTGACCAATCTGGAACAGCAGGCCGAAGTTTACCTGTTTCAGGCCGCCATACTGGCCGGACAGGAAGCGGGCAGCGAGGGTGACCTCGCCCGCCGCGTGGAAACCATCGGGCGCGAAGCCGACCGTGTGGAAACCACCACGCGCCAGCTGCGCAGCATGCTGCAAAGCTACGCCTGATTTTTAGCGTAAATCCCCCTAAGTTATTGATGCAATGCGCAATTAATGCGCTTTTTGGCTGCATGCGGCGTTGACCCTGCGTATCTGCGCGGGGTATATTGAATTTCCTTAAATAAACCAAGGTGATTCAGGGGCTGATGTTCCTGCTTCCCCCCATGCGCCAAAGGCGCCGGAACACGACCGCGATGCATTATATGTGGCCGTACGACTATGGTTTTTATGCGGACTCCGACCGCCCGCTGGACGCAGGCAAGTGGTCGGACGCGCTGACGCGTGCGGTTTTGCGCAAGGACGCCGATGCGGCGCGGGGTTTGTTCGACCATACGTTCTGGCACAATACCGATTTCAAACCGGACTGGTTTCATCTTTATCTGGCCGTGCAGCAGCAGGACCGCGCGATGGTGCAGCTGCTGGTGACGCATGGCGCGCACTTTGACAAAGAGCAAATGACAATTGCCGCAGCGGCGCTCAAAGATGTCATCGCGCCGTTCAAATCCATTCTGGCCGAGGGCGGCATGCGCCTCGACCGCGTGGATACAGAAAACTATGACGCGCGCACGGCGATTGCGATGGACAAGCGTCTGCTGGCCGAAAATGCCAAGCTCGGCCATGCAAATCCGCAGGAAACGGCGGCGCTGGATTTGGCCATTGTGCAATTCGGCGTGCGTGCCGCGCGGCGTAAAAACACGGCGGAGGCACGCGATATTCTGCACCAGACATCCGGCGGTGTGGACGGCGTTGACCTTGCGCCGCTTTTCCGGCATCTGGCCGCGACATCGGCGGCGGGGCTGGATGCTGCCGTGGTTCTTGGCATCATCGATGATGTGCGCGGCGCCGGCGTCAATGTGCAGCCGCTGGCGCTGGAAACACTTTCCGGCAAGGTCGAGGATTTTTATACGCTGGTCGCCGCGCTGGATGCACGCGGCGTTCTGGGCGGCGATACGGCGTCTTTGCGCGATGCGATGCTGCACAGCTGGTGCTTTGCGCAAACGCATCTGACGCAGGGCGATTTCAGCATTGAGCAGCCGCCCGATGCGGCGCAGCGCCAGCGCGCGGCCTTCGCCGCCGCGGCTAAAGTTATTTGCGGCAAGGACAGCGACGTCACGCCGGACGAAGCGCGCCGCTACGCCGATTTGCACGCGCGTCAGGCGCAGCGCCATGGCGATGCGGTTGCGCACATGGATGAAACGCTTTTGCAAACGGGTTTTTTCGGCGCGGCGGCTTTTACCCCCGCACTTTTGGAATCGCTGGCCGCTGCTGCACCGACGGAAGCGCTGCGCAGGGAATTCAACAAACAGGCGCAGGCGCGGCAGTTTGAAGATAAAGGCCTGTATCATTTCCTCAGCCCGAAACGCTTTGATACGCTGCGCGCCGCCCTGCGCAGTGGCGCTTTCGTGCCCGATGCGGACGATAGCGAAGATATTTTACGTTATCTGAAAGGCCGCTGCGCGCGGCGTGAAGTACCCGAAGACGTCGTGCAAACACTGCGTGAAATGAAAACGGCCGGTGCGGATTTCCGCGGCATAGAGGTGACGGATTATCTGGGGTCGAAACATCCGCTGCTGGCCAAAACGCTGCTCGACCTTGATATTGTTTCGGCGCGGGATATACGCCCGCAAAGGCTGTCAAAACGCATCGCGCCGCATAAAGGCCTTGGCGGCATGTTCGTGCAAAACACGGACCGCGATTACGCGCTCAGTGAATTTCTGTATCAGGTGATGTTCGAGCGCACCTACCCCGAGCGCACGCAGGATATGCGCGCCAAACGCGGCGTCAGTTATCAGCGCGCCTATACGCTGGCGCAGGTCAGCAAGCAGATAGAGGCCATCAAGGCGCTGCAATCGCCGCCGCGGCCTTCGCCCACGCGGCGCGACGTCATCAAAGGCCGCCGCGGCCCGCGCCCGGGGTATTAAGCGCAGGGCGCTTGAGGGAAATTCTACAATCAAGGCAAGGGCTTGACTTGCCCGCCGGCACGGCGGCACGGGTTTCTGTTGCTTTGCGGCACAGAGATGTGTTATGTAATTGAAAAAATCAGGTGACGCATCTATCATGCCCTTCTTCCGCAAGAACAATAAAAACAACCAGCCGCCGTCCAAGGATGCGCCGCATAATAAGAACGCGCTGCCCCCTGCGGCGAATGATGACGTGCCGCCCGCGGGCGCAAAACCGGATAACAATAAAAAACCATCCGCCGAAAAACCATCAGGCAAAAAACCGCTGAAACAGAAATTCAACGACACGGTGCGCGGTCTGCGCGCGCTCAGCCTGCGCGACATCGGCGGCACGGCAGCGCATACGGTGCGCGATTTGCGCCAGCCCAAGGAAATCGGCATTCTGATTGTCGCGATTATCGTGCCGGGCGGCATGTTCGGCTGGAGCGCCTATCGCCTGCAGAAATTCAAAACCAAAGATGCCGCGAACGGCAACAGCCTGCCTGCGCCCAAAGACACGCCTGCCCTGCCGCCGCCGGCGAATGACCCGGCAGCAGATAAAAGCGTGCAGGATAAAAATAAACCTGACGACAATAAGCCGCGCGGCAAAAACCGCGGCCCGCAAGGCCCGCGCTAGAGCGCCTGCCGTTATCACAAAAAACGCCCCGCACACAAACAGCGGGGCGTTTTTTTGTTGGGGGCGCGGGCAAAAAAGAAGGGGCTCCTTGCGGAGCCCCTGTCAGTTTTCACATCAAGGCCGAAGCCTTGATGATCAGGCGTTGAAATCGTTTCCGCCGGACGGCTTGCGCTTGCGCGCGGGTTTTGCGCCGTCGTCGTTGGAAGGCGTGCGGGGCTTGCGCGGTTTTTTCGCGGGCGCCGCTGCATCAGCGGAGGTGTTGAAGTCGGTGGCGGTCTTTTTGTCCGCTTTCGCAGCAGGCAGAGCCACCAGCTCTTCTTTCGGTGCTTTGATGACGGGGTTGAAATCTGCGCCGAGTTTTTCGATGTAGAGTTTCGCGCCGCCATTCGCCGCAGCGAAGGTCTTCAGCTTGTCTTCGTTTTCCAGCAGCCAGAAGGCCAACGGGTTGCCGAGTTTCTCGCGGACCACTTTTTCCAGCGGACGCGCGCCCATATCCGGCTTGTAGCCTTCTTTGGCCAGCTGATCCTTGACGTCCTGCGAGACTTCCAGCGTGACGCCGCCGAAGTTTGCGCCGGTCGGGTC